>DASXWB010000495.1:0-2584 GCA_036503915.1 Lacipirellulaceae bacterium
GCCTTCATTCGGCCCGATATATGGCTCCATGAGCGCTCGGGCCCGATCCAACTCGTCGCTAAGCACCGCCTGGTGCGCTAAGAAAAACGCCTGGTACTTGTTTTCAGCCTCTCTTTGTCGAAAGCTGATGCGACCCTTCGCCAGCCAATACCTCCATGTATTGCCCAAGGCGGGCATCGCGGCTCTGGCCGCGTCAAGCGACCGATCGGCGGCCACAAAATCGTGCCCATTTTCGAGCGCCGCTGCGCGCCCCCAACGATATTCGGCTAACCACCGTGGCCACGTTGCCGCGAATGCGAGTGCCACGCCGACGACTGCCCAGGCCCCGGCGTACCCGAAGCGCCGCACCCACGTCCCACGCTGCCAAAGGAGAGCGCTCGCAACCGCAACGCCGACAAGCCACAAGCCATAAGTGGAATAGCGCAGTGGCGCGATCACGGCGTGCGGTTGTGATAATTGATCGTCCTTGCGCATCGACTTGTCGCTGAGAACCGCCAAACGGTCCGACGTGCCGGCCGACAGCATATGCTCGCTATGTTGTCGGAACACGGCCCGAAGCAGTGCCCGATCACGCATTTCGCTGTCAAACGACTCAATGAGCGTGGGATAGTTCCACAACGTAACGGCCGCGGCCGGCAGGCTCGCCGCGAGCAACACGCCAAATACGCGGCTCGTCCACTTTGGATGCGCGAGAATCGCCACCACACCGACGGCAATGACCGCCAGGAGCGGCGTGGCGATGCTGTTCCAACGCCAGGGGCGCGGCGTCTGGCTGACGACTTCTGGAAAAAACGTTGGCGCCTCCATTTCGCCCCACGGAATATGCGGGCCGCGCAGGTCGCGCGTAATGGGCGGCCGCAGCCAGGGACCGATCGCCAGTAGCGCACAACCGGCCAATAGCCATATCGCGAGCACGCGGCGCGCAACTAAGCCCGACACGGCGCGGCTAAGTCCCGTCAGCGCCCATCCAGGCGCATTTCGAACGAATCGAACGCTGCTTGATAACATTCCAATTCTCTATTCTGAGACGAGCATTCCAGCTTCTACTGGCGCTGCGCCCATTGATGCCAATTGACGTTCACCAGGTCGTTTTCATGCACGGCATCCTGTCCAAAAATGATCACCTCATCTCCCGGGCTCAATCCCGAAAGGATTGCCGTTTGCCCCGCCTCGGAAATTGGGCCGGGGTGTACTTCGCGAATCCGCGCACGGCTGTCCTCCACGCAAAACACCATGGCTTTGTTTTCCTTCTTGATCACCGCCACGCTGGGGACCGTCGTGACCGACGACTTGTCGGATTCGACCCGTACGAAACCGGGAATGCCGGCGCGGATTCGATTCTGAGGATTTGGCACCTCGACGATTACCGGCAACACTCGAGTCTTGGTCGAAACAACAGGCAGGATGCGCGCGACGCGGCCCTGCAGTTTCTCTTGCGGAAACGCATCCAGCACGACTTCCGCGGTCTGACCGACCTTGAGGGAATCCATCCTCTCCATCGGGAAATCCATTTGCACGAGGATTGGATCAAGTTGATGAACGACCGCCAGAATCGTCTCGTCGCCCACATGCATCTGAGGAGCGACGTTTACGCTTTCCAGAATTCCATCGATCGGGCATTCCACGACGCACAATTCCAAATCCGCCTTCGCGAGGTCGAGTTCCAGTTGGGCCGTTTCTATCGCGACTTCGGCTTCCTTCACTTGCAGTCCTGAGGCGGCCTTGTGCGCGTGCAAATTCTTCATCGTCTCGTGTTCCTGCCGGGCTTTTTCCAACAGCGCGGTGCGCTGCTTTACCAACTGCTCAAACAGCACGGACTCGAATTGGAACAACACGTCGCCGCGCTTTACCGACGAACCCGCTTGAAACGGAACTTGCTTCACCAGCCGCTGGCCAATGGTGGCGGAATTCAGCGGAATTGCGATGGTCGCCGATTGAATGGGCAACGTGACCGCCGTCCCGCCGATCGTCTCTTCCAGATCGCGCTCATCGACCATTACCGTTCGGACCGGAATCGGCATATTGGCCCGCCTTGCCTGTTCCGGATCCCACTCGCGCAGGGCTTCGCGCGCCCGCCATTGCCAGGCGCCCACCAAAGCCACGCCGCAAATCACCAGCAGTATCCCGCAAGACCATCGCACAAATGTTGAAGACATTTCCACACCCTTTCACAAAACGCTTTTCAGCCGCATCGTCACCGAACGAGTATTAAAACGCCATGCGACAGACCGCGATGGCGGAAAAGTCACGAGACAAGTTGAAAGCTCATCAATTTCACTTAACGTCTTACTTCTGCTGCTAACTCCGGCATGGGCGAGGGCGGCTGCCGGTCAACCGCTGCCGAGCGGCGGGCCAACTTCGGTCGTATCGCCACCCTCCATACCTGAACCACATCCGACCACGGCCAGGCATCGGTCCAGATGCAAACGGCGAAATACACCAGAACCGATAGCGGGCCGAATATCGCCACGGACAATAGCGAAGCGCTCGACTGCCATGCCGGCAGCAGGACCAGCATCATGGCGACGGCGGCTGGAATTACTCGCGCCGTCTGCCACACGGTTGGCCCGGTCACTCCCAACTT
>DASXWB010000496.1:0-2431 GCA_036503915.1 Lacipirellulaceae bacterium
AAAAAGCGCCAGCACGAACCGGGTTGAGACACGCCGATACTCGCAGACATGGATGTTTGCAGCCACGATACACGCCAGCAAATGTGAATTGAACTCGGCCCAAATTGTAGCCGGCATTGTAGCAGCCTGTCGGACGGCCGGTGAGTCGCTTTTTTGCCACGCTCGTGCGATATTAGTGGCGATCGGCCTGCGGATCTTACAGTGAAGAGCATCTTACAAAGTGAATAAACCGCCAAGGACGCCAAGATCGCCAAATAAAGACAATGGGCTTCTTCGGATTTCTTGGGCACTTGGCGGTCTTGGCCGTTCATATTGTTAGGCACTAAAAACTACTTCATAAGAGGACAAACCATGCGACGCAGGCACCTGGCTATCGTGGTGTGCTTTTTAACGGCAATCGTTGCGGGCTACAGTTTCGCCCAAAGGGCCACATCGCAGCCCGCCGGCGAAGATAAAATCCGCCTGTTTGAGATTCGCACGTATACCACCGAGCCCGGCAAGCTTGCGGCCCTCAACGCGCGCTTCCGCGATCACACGACACGTCTCTTCGAAAAGCACGGCATGACCAACATCGGTTATTGGACGCCCGCCGAAGGACCGCGCTCGGAGGACACGCTCATCTACGTTCTGGCGCACGACAGCCGCGCGGCCGCCGACAAAAGCTGGCAAGCCTTTCGCACGGACCCCAACTGGCTCAAGGCCCGCGGCGAATCGGAGGCCGCCGGGCCGATTGTCAAGAAAGTTGAGTCCGTGTTCGTCACGCCAACGGACTATTCGCCGCTGAAATGAGCAAGTACCCTATTCGAATGGCCCACACAAAGCATGGCGCCGGTATTGTACCATCCATTTTTTAAGAATAACCACGAAGGTCACCAAGGACACAAAGGTAGAAGAACGAAACATGCTCGTCGCGGCGACGTAATGAGAATCAATACGATTTTACTCTTGGAGTTATTATCTTCATGCATTCTGCATTCTCTTGGTGTCCTTCGTGCCTTCGTGGTTCAAGATCAACATGAAATTGATATATATTCGCAGCCTGACAATCGCGCTTCTGCTGGTGAATGCGTGCGCCGCCGAGAATTGGCCGCAGTTTCGCGGCCCAACCGGCGACGGAATTTCTACCGCCACGAGAGTGCCGATTCGATGGAGCGCAGTGGAAAATATCGCCTGGAAAACGGCGATCCCCGGCAAGGGTTGGTCCTCGCCCATCCTTTCCGGCGGCCGTTTGTACGTCACGACTGCCACGGATGATGATGATTCAGGCAACGTGTCATTGCGCGCCCTTTGCCTGGACGCCGCGAACGGGCAGATCATCTGGAATGTCGAAGTGTTTAGCCCCAAGCCGGAAGCGGCCCGGCAGGTTCACACCAAAAACAGCCGCGCCAGCTCGACGCCTGTCATCGCCGACGGCCGGCTCTACGTGCACTTCGGACACATGGGCACGGCGGCCCTTGACCTCGACGGCAATGTCGTTTGGAAGCAGGGAAGCGTCACGTATCGGCCTGTGCATGGAAACGGCGGCTCGCCCGACGTGGCCGGCGACCTCCTGATCTTCAGCTGCGACGCGGCGGCCGACCCGTTCGTTGCCGCGCTTGATCGCAACGACGGCGACGTGCGCTGGCGAACGCCGCGCAATACGCACGCCCGGCAAAAGTTCTCGTTCAGCACGCCGCTGGTGATCGAAGTCGACGGCCGCCAACAAATCATCAGCGCCGGGAGCGGATTCGTCGGCGCCTACGATCCGCAGGACGGCCGCGAAATCTGGCGCGTCCGGTATGGCGAAGGCTACTCGGTGGTGCCGCGGCCGGTCTTCGCCGACGACACGATTTTCGTTTCGTCCGGGTTCAATCGGCCGCGCGTGCTGGCCATCGACCCGAAAGGCGCCGAGCGCGACGCGACCGATTCGCATGTCCTCTGGACGCACGAGCGCGGGGCGCCGCTCACTCCTTCGATGATTGTGGTAGGCGACGAGCTTTACATGGTCTCCGACAATGGCGTGGCAACTTGCCTCGACATCCGCACCCGCCGGCCGCATTGGACCGAGCGCCTGGCGGGCGACTTTTCGGCATCGCCAGTCTGGGCCGAAGGCCGCGTCTACTTCCTCAACGAGGAAGGCACGACCTACGTCGTGAAAGCCGGCAAAGAGTACGAACTGCTCGCCACGAACGAACTCGGCGAACGCTCGCTCGCCTCACCGGCAGTCGACGACGGTGCGCTTTATCTTCGCACTGAATCGCACTTATGGCGCATCGGCAATTAGCGGCCTAGCGGGTTCTTAGGGGGCACAACTTCGCGGCGACCGTTCAACCTGCCCTTTGAGGGCTCAGGCCGTTTGCGGCATTGCTTCGGCCTCGATTTCGACACGCTTAACTTCGAAGCCAGCCAACTTCACATTTCCGATGGCTGAATTGATGGCTTCTTCGAGCGT
>DASXWB010000497.1:0-1634 GCA_036503915.1 Lacipirellulaceae bacterium
GATTGTGCAGATAGAGAAGTAATGTGAGTAGCGCGGCGCTTCAAGGTGCGCGATCGCTCCGCATCTCGTCACGCGTCTCTATTGTCGCAGCGCGTCGTAAAGCGCCGCAGCCAGCGGCGTAAACAGCATTAGAGGCAGCCAGGCGGCCAGCGCCGGCGCGAGCCAACCCGACGAGCCTAGCGACTGCGAGCCGAGCACCACAAGCATGAAGATTGTCACCACGGCAAGGCACATGCCCAGAATGAGGAACGGGTTCCGGTTGGTGCGCGTGATGACGAACGGCAGGCCCAGCAGGAGCAGTGTTGTGTCGAGAAACGGCTGCACGAGACGAGTGTGGATGGCGACTCGGACGTCGTTGCCCAGATCGGTGCTGGGGCTGCGCAGCTCGCGAATCATCTCGCTCGTGGCGGCGAAGTCGCGCCAGTTGGCCCCGGCGGCGAGGAATTCGAACGACACGTCGCTCACCACAAAGATCTGGTCCGCCCGCAGCCAATCATTGCCCACCGGCGTGATCACGACCGGCTCGCCGTCCAAAACGAGCGACGGCTGTTTGAGAAGCGCTTTGGGCGAAGTCACGCCGCTAAGGAGATAGCCGCCGGGCCGGCCCGCCGCGGCCGGCACAAATCGGGCCTCGTGTGCCGAGAGTTGCCGGCCGAATTGATTGAGGTGCCGCGGCAACACAAAGTTGGCGCCAACGATTTTTTTCTCGGCAGGCACGATCCGCTCGCCGCCGAGCAGAATGTACGTTTGGCTGTCGAACCGCGCTTGCATGAGGGCCGCCTGATCGCCGCCCAAGTTCTTGGAATCGATTGCCAAATGATCGCGGATATTGGGCATGATAAATTCGCGATTTGCGGCGGCAACCAGGCTCACGCCGACAGCCGCAATCAGCACCGGTCGCAGCACTCGGATCCGCGGAATGCCTGCGGCCAAAAGGGCCGTCATCTCATTGTGCCGCTGAATCCAGGTCACGGTGAACATGACCGCTATGAGGGTCAGCACGCCGCTGGTGCGGTCAAAAAACGCGATTGCCCGGTACGCGTAGAAGCCAACCAGGGTGCCGAGCAGGCTGCCGTGTTTTTCGGAGTAGTCGACAAAGTGGTCGAGATGGCCGAAGGCATCGATGACGATGTACAGCCCGATCAGGCTCAGGAAGCAAATCACCAGCACCTGAGCGAACTGCCGCAGCATGTACCGGTCGATAATCGTGGGCATGAGAGCGGGGAGCTGGGAGCAGGGAGCGGGGAGTGTGCAATTCGGAAACTAAGGCAGAGCGTCGGCCGCAAGGCCGACTCTTCCAGATCGAGCGCAAGCGCCTGTAGACGGCGCCGTCCAATGTGGGCCGCCAGCAGCGGGAGCGTATCGCAGGCAATTCCGGCAGGTCAATACGAATGGCTAGCGAAATCGAAAGGATGTGCATCGCCACACGATCGTTCTAGAATAGTTCCCTTTGCTAGCGTCCGTCACCATTTGGAATCAACACATGGCCGCCGGTAAGCGAGCGACAATTAACTTGCGGCCCCAGACGGTAGTCCGTCGTTTACAAACGGCTGCGCAGTGGGCGTCGCTCGCTGCAATTCGCGGCGCGGCCAGCGGTTTGGCGGCCGCCGGCAAAATGCGGCGCGCAAGTCTTG
>DASXWB010000498.1:0-4432 GCA_036503915.1 Lacipirellulaceae bacterium
GGCTCAAGCGACTGGATGGCCACAAGCCGGTCGTCCGGCAATTGGACAATGATTGCGCGCCCCGTGTCGCAGCACCTGCTAAGCACTATTTGCCGGTTCGTCTGGAGCTGGCTGAGGGGGATCAAGTCGATGTCCATGAAACTCCTCGCCCTCAACCAATAAGCTTGATTCCGCCATTGGGCCTCACGACTAAACCCCCTCGGCCTTTTCCATGTCGGAGGCGTCGATGTCGCGGGCCGGTTTGGAGGGGGCCGCCGTGGTGCGCTTTTTGCCGTCGGCGTCAGTGCCCGGGACGATCATCGGGCTGGACGAGTTCTCTTCCATGATCCGTTTGAGCTCGGTAGAGTCGATGACTTCCTGTTTCATGAGCTGCTTGCTGACGGCCTCCAGGGCGGCCCGGCGGGTTTCGATGATGTGCCGCGTGCGCTGCAGACCTTCGTCGAGAATGCGCTTTACTTCCTGATCGATCTCGCGTGCAGTTTGCTCACTGTGATGCTGGGAGCGCGGCCCTTGTTCGAAAGCCGATACCAAAAACGGGCTGCGGTTGGAATCGCGGAAATTGATCCGGCCCAGCCGGCTCATGCCGAAATCCATGACCATGCTGCGGGCAATTTCCGTGGCCCGCTCGAGGTCGTTTTGCGCGCCGCTGGAAATGTCGCTGAAGATGAGCTCCTCGGCCACCGTGCCGCCCAAGAGGACCTGGATGCGGCTTTCCAGCTCGCTCTGCGTCATGAGGAAGCGGTCTTGCTCGGGCCGCTGCATCGTGTAACCGAGGGCGGCCAGACCGCGCGGAATGATCGAAACCTTGTGCACCGGGTCGGTGTTCGGGAGCGACGAGGCGACAAGCGCATGGCCAGCTTCGTGGTAAGCCACGCGAAGCTTCTCCTCCTCCTGCATGATACGGCTCTTCTTTTCCAGGCCGGCGCTCGAGCGTTCGACCGCTTCATTGAAGTCGGCCATGGTGACCGCCTTCTGGCCCTTGCGCGCAGCCAGGAGGGCCGCTTCGTTCACCATGTTCGCCAGGTCGGCGCCGACAAAGCCGCTCGTGATAGCAGCCAGTGCTCTCACATCGACGTCGGCATCCACTTTGATGTTCTGCAGGTGGACGTTGATGATCGTTTCGCGGCCGGCCACATCGGGGCGATCCACCAGAACGTGTCGATCGAATCGACCCGGCCGCAGTAGCGCGGCATCCAAAGTCTCCGGACGGTTGGTCGCTCCCATCACGATGACGCCGCTGTTGCTGTTGAAGCCGTCCATCTCCACGAGGAGCGCATTGAGCGTTTGCTCGCGTTCATCATGGCCGCCGATGTTCCCGCTGCCGCGGGTCTTGCCCAGCGCGTCGAGCTCGTCAATGAAGATGATGCAAGGCGCCTTCTGCTCCGCCTGCTGAAACATGTCGCGCACGCGAGCGGCGCCGACGCCGACGAACATCTCCACGAAGTCCGAACCACTCAGGCTGAAAAAGGGCACGCTCGCCTCGCCAGCCACGGCCTTGGCCAGCAGCGTCTTGCCGGTGCCCGGCGGCCCCACAAGCAAGACGCCTTTGGGAATCCGCCCACCAAGCATCTGGTACTTTTCGGGCGTCTTCAAAAACTCGACGACCTCTCGCAGCTCCTCGACCGCTTCATCGATTCCGGCGACGTCTTCGAACGTCACGTCGATATCTTCCTGCGCGTAAAGCTTGCCGCGACTCCGGCCAAAGGCCATGGGCGAGCCGGCTCCGCCCATCCGCCGGATCATGAAAATGAAGAGCATGACCAAAAGCGCGGTCATGAGCAGCAGTGGCACGTAGCTCAAAAGCGCGCTCGGCCGTCCCGCATTGCGATAGTCAATGCCTCTTTGTTCCAACAGCTCCGGCAGTCGCGATTCCTCAGGCTCGCGGTCGACGCGGATGGCCACCTGCTTTTCGGCATCGCCGACGGTTTCATAGCGCTGCTGCCGGCTCGGTTCCGCCGCCTTAGGCTTGAGGCGCTGGCGCGTTACCTCGGCGGTGACTTCGGAAGTGCCCACAACCACATTCTTGAGATCCGAGATTCGCCAGTACTGCGGCGGATTGCCGTTGCGATCGACAACATCGATAGAACCGGCGCCGCCCGCGCCGCTGACTTTCACAAGGCGCAACAGGTCGCTCCAGAGCAAGGTCTGCTCGTTGCCGCTGGAGAGCATCGTGACCATCAGGAGCAAGAGCACGCCCACGCCGAGCATGTACCACACCAGGTTGCCACTCTGCTGTGGGGCCTTTTTATCGGCCGACTTATCGTTCGAGGGCTGGGAGTGCTGGTCCTTGTCCATGATGGGGCGTAGGCGGTTGGTTAAGCAAAGAATATCAACTCGGCAAGTTCATCCTATGTTGAGGTGAGCGAAAAAACAACAAAACGGGGTTTGTCCAGCAGGTTGGCAGGTAGGTCCGTCGGGCCGAGGAAAGCCAGCAGAGAGCGTGGAGCACGGAGCAGGGAGCAAGAGGCGACATATGGCGTTGGTTTCTTTCTTCCCGCTCCCCGCTGCCCGCTCCTCGCTCGGCTTGCTCGTAAGATACGCGAACCTTAGAATGGCCTGTCTAAACTGTCGACGCTACGCCCAGCGACCTAAATGGGGCTAGCACCGAGCCGTATTTGCCGGTCGCAAGATGTCGCCGACTCCCAAGCATACCTCGCGACAATCTGGCGCGAGCGGTGAGCAGACTGTCTGCGCAAGCCGCATTATTGATTCGACCGGGCAATAGCCACCAAAATGGGCTCGACTCGGCCACCGCCCGAGCGCAACGGATTGGTAAATGTCCGCTGTTACGAAGAACGTGGCTGTGCTGGGTTCGACCGGCAGCATCGGCACGAGCGCATTGGACGTCATTAGTGCGAGCGAAGGGCGGTTGCGCGCCATTGCACTCTCGGCCCACGACAAGCTGAATCGGCTGATAGAGCAGGCTAGGGCGTTTCGGCCCCGCTGGATCGTGGCTACGAACGACTCAGCTGCCAAGGCGTTCGATTGGTCGGGGCTGCCGTCGGAAACGGAGCTTCTCGTTGGAGCGCAGCGGCTTGCTGAAGTTGCGGCCGCCGCGGACGTTGACGTCGTCCTGGCAGCGATTGTCGGCAGCGCCGGTTTGCGCAGCACGTGGGCCGCCCTGGAGGCGGGAAAGACCGTTGCCTTGGCGAACAAAGAAACGTTGGTAATGGCGGGCTCGCTTGTCACGGAATTGGCCGCACAACGACGCGCGACTATCGTGCCGATCGACAGCGAACATAGCGCGATCTTCCAGGCGCTACAGGCCGGGCGCCGCGAAGAGGTGGCGCGGGTTGTGCTCACCGCCAGCGGCGGACCGTTTCGAGACTTCTCGCCCGAGCAGCTTGCGCAGGTCACCGTCGATGAGGCGCTGGCGCATCCGACGTGGGATATGGGGCCGAAAATCACCGTCGACTCGGCCACGCTGATGAACAAAGCGATGGAGGTTATCGAGGCGCGCTGGCTGTTCGATTTGACGGCCAAGCAGATTGACGTGGTGATTCACCCGCAGTCAATCGTGCACTCGTTTGTAGAATTCGTAGATGGGTCGGTCCTGGCGCAGCTGAGCCCGCCGGATATGAAGCTCCCGATCCAATATGCGCTGGAATATCCGCACCGTCGGCCGGGCGTGGCCGAGCGAATGGATTGGTCACGGCGTTGGCGGCTGGAATTCGAGCCGGCGGATGCGGCACGGTTTCCCGCCTTGGCGTTGGGCCATGAATGTGCCCACATCGGGGGCACGAGCGGCTGCGTGCTCAATGCGGCAAACGAAGCAGCGGTCGAGGCCTTTTTAGGCGGTGAGCTACACTTTACGGAGATTGTGCCCGCTTGCCGCAGCGTTCTGGAAGCCCATGATTTCGACGCGAAGCCGACGCTGGAGCAATTGATTGAGCTCGATCGTTGGGCGCGACTTGAGATTGAGCGCTGGGTTTGTGCGTAAAGAAAAGGTGTCAGGTGTCGGGTGTCAGGTGTCGGAATGATGCATTGTCCTGACACCCCACACCTGATACCTGACACCTCTGCAAACTATGGAACAAATGATGCTTGACGTAATGCACATTGAGTTACTAGCAGCTCTGAATTTGGAGTCGATCATCTGGTGGATCGACGTGATCCTGAAGGTGGCGGTCGGGTTGGGCGCGGTGATCTTCGTGCACGAGCTTGGACATTTCCTGGTCGCCAAGGCATGCGGCGTTAAGATTGAAAAATTCATGATCGGCTTCGACATCGGCGGCTACAAGCTGGCCTGGCGTCGCGGCGAAACGCTATACGGCATCGGCATCGTCCCGCTGGGCGGCTATGTGAAGATGCTCGGGCAGGATGACGACCCGGCGCACATCGCAGAGCAGATGAAGAAATCAGAGGTCAGCGCCGCCAGCGCCGCGGGCGTCGAAGTCGTGGGCCCCAAGGGCGAGAAATATTACGTCGACCG
>DASXWB010000499.1:0-1521 GCA_036503915.1 Lacipirellulaceae bacterium
CGCGTGCCAATAATGGCGGCGGTCCCAATCGAGCAGTTGCTGGCGCGTTGGGTGCTCGTTCATTGAAGTTGTTGTGATACGAGCTAAACCGCAAGCGAGTCGAAGGTCGGTTGAAAAGGTGACCGTTTGGCTAATTGGTTACCAGCAGACGCGCACGGGCGCGCCCACCCGCACCCCAAGCATCGCGGAGGCGTTTTCATCGACGACCGCCAGTTCGAGTCGCCCAGTGGAGCCGACGTGCGCCATGAACGTCATCGTGGGTTGATCGCTGTAGGTGGCAAAGATGCCCTGCGTTTCGTGCTCCTCGCAGCAGATCGTGACGGAATCATTCCGCGGCACGCCTTCAAGCATCGCCTTGGTGATGTTCGTGATGAGATTGCCGAACGAGTCGACTTCCACTACTTCGCCGTCAATGCGGTTGGCCACTTGTTGCACCTCCGGCCAAGCCAGTTCTACAAGCTGTTCCGCGGGCTGGCCCAATTCGCTTGGATCGAGGCCCAGGCTCAGCCGAGCCGCGACCGGCGCCATGATATCTCGTCCATGAAACGTCGCCGATACATTGGACAACCAGAACTCCTCATTTTCGATGCTGATTATCTTAGAAGGCTTCTCGCAAGACGCCAAGCGACTCAACAGGCCGTTGTCTGGAGCGATGAAATGCTGAGTGCCGATTTGGGCATAGATGATGCGGCGGGCGCCGCCCACACCTGGATCGACCACACCGATGTGAATCGTTTCCGGCGGAAACCAGCGGGCGCTTTCGGCCAGAATAATTGCCCCGGCGCGAACGTCCTGTGCCGGCACCGAGTGAGAGACGTCGACGACTTTCGCGTCCGGATTGATCGAAAGGATTACGCCTTTCATCGCGGCGACATAGCGGCTTCCTTCGCCGAAATCGGTCATCAACGTGATGATCGCAGGTGGTCGACGTTTGGCGGCCATGGATGTCGCTTTCGCGAGGTTAGTAAGTGAGCAGGTGAGTACGGGTTCGACTTCGGGACCAACTCACCTACTCACTTACTCACCTACTCACTCCTACTGCCAATCAATTCTAAACAGATTTCCCGCACGCGTGTGGGGTCGACGTTGGGATTTATTTTCTTCGCCTTGCCGATGAGGGCTCCGATGGCCTGGGTCTTGCCGCTGCGTACATCGGCGATGGTGCGGGGGTTGGCGTCCAGCAGCCTTTTGCAGAGCGCGATCAGCTCAGATTCGTCGACCGCGGAAATGCCCACGGCGCTCATGGCAGCAGAGACGTCTAAGCTGCGCTCGACCATGGCCTGAAAAACCTCGCGGGCACGCGAGCTTGGGACCTCACCGGCCTTGATCCTTTGGATTAGGTCCGCAAGTGCCGTGGCTGCAACGGGAAACCGCTCGATGGTGGTGTCTTGCTCCTTGAGCGTCCGCAGCACGTCTTGCGTAACCCAGTTGGCCGCCGCTTTCGAGTCGCTTGTTCGCTCGGCCACGTCCAAAAAGTAGGCAACGACACTCCGCCCCTGATTCACCAGCACATCGGCATCG
>DASXWB010000500.1:0-3683 GCA_036503915.1 Lacipirellulaceae bacterium
GGGCATCCGATCGGCAACCACACGTACGATCACGTTTACCTGCTTGCGAAGAATTCCGACGAGCTACAGTTCCGCTTCCAGCGCGCGCCGTGGCTCATTCGTGGCCGTAATGTTGCCGACGTAATTCGCGATAATATTGCGCTTACTAACATCGCTCTAAAAGAGAGGATCGGGGTCGAGGCAAATGGCTTTCGCACGCCAGGGGGTTTTGCCACCGGGTTGCATGGCCGTGAAGACCTGCAGCAGCTCCTCTTGAGTTTGGGATTCAATTGGATCAGCTGTACGTACCCCGCCCATGCGGGGATCGTGGATCTGCACGGCTCGACTGATCCGCCCTCGCAAGAGGCCAACGACAACATCGTGTCCGCCCAGCCCGCGGCCCAGCCGTTCGCGTACCCCACGGGCCTGATCGATATACCAATGAGTCCTATTAGCGACATCGGCGCCTTTCGCAATGGCCGCTGGCAGCTTGAGTATTTTCTCAAGGCGATCAACTTGGCGTTGGATTGGGTAATCAGCAAGCGCGCCGTGTTCGACTTTCTCGCGCATCCGTCGTGTCTGGGCATCGTGGATCCGGATTTTCGCGCCTTGGACTTGATTTGCGATGTCGTCGATCGTGCGCAAGGTACGGCAGAAATCGTCACGCTCGATCAGGTTGCCGCAACGTTTAACGCCGGACGGACTTCTCGTTAGAGTCATCTTCATGCGTTGCTGTGTCACCGTTTTTCTGATGTGGTCGCTCGCGACGCACACATTGGCACGAGCCCAGGGTTTTTCGCCGGCGGATGCGGAGCGGCGGATCACGGCGCTCGAGGGGATCAAGGTCAAAATCTTTGCCGCTGAACCGAATGTTCGGCAAGCAATCTTCGTCAAATGCGACGACCGGGGCCGGCTGTGGACGATCCAATACCTGCAATATCCGAATCCGGCCGGACTCGAGCGGGTGAAAGTCGATCGCTGGTCGCGGACCGTTTACGACCGCGCTCCCGAGCCGCCGCCGCGCGGGCCACGCGGCGCCGACAAGATTACGATTCTCACAGACACCGATGGCGACGGCCGCGCTGACGAGTTTAAGGACTTCATCGACGGTCTGAACCTCGTGACGGGCGTCGAGTTTGGCTACGGCGGCGTCTACGTCCTGCAGGTGCCCTACTTGCTGTTTTATCCGGATCGCAATCGCGACGATGTGCCCGACGACGATCCCGAGGTGCTTCTCACCGGATTCGGCATGGAGGACGCCCAGGCCGTTGCAAACCACCTCACTTGGGGTCCGGATGGTTGGTTGTATGGCGTCAATGGCAGCACGACCACATGCCGGATACGCGGCATCGAGTTTCAGCAAGGCTGCTGGCGATATCATCCGCGCACGAAGGAGTTTGAGTTGTTTTGCGAAGGAGGGCTCAATTGCTACGGCCTGACTTTCGACGCCAACGGCGAGCTGTTTTATTCCACCAATGGAGGACCGTTCGTGCACGCGGTGCAAGGCGGGTACTTTTACAAAAGCTTTGGAAAGCACGGCCCGCTTCACAACTTGTTCGCTTATCACTATTTTCCGCAGCAAGAGTGCGACCAGGTGCCCGGCGGGCCGCCAACGGGCGGAACAATCTATCTAGGCGATGTGTTCCCCGATCAGCTGCGCGGCACGTTCGTGGCCGGCAACTTCTTGGGCCACACCATTTCGTGGTGGAACGTCACTCCGAACGGCAGCACGGTGCGGGCCACGCACGGAGGCGTACTGTTCGACACACACGATACGTGGAGCGGTCCAACCGATTTCTGCGTAGGGCCAGATGGATGCGCTTATGTAAGCGACTTTTACGACAAGCGCACCGCGCACCCTGACCCTGATGCGAATTGGGACCGCAGCAACGGCCGGATTTATCGCGTCGAGCCCAGCGCAGGTGCGACTCCGATCACGTGCAATCTGGCTCAGTTAACGAGCAACGAACTCGTCGACTTGTTGCTGCACGAGAATCGATGGTTTGCCGACCGCGCCCGGGTAGAGCTGGCATCCCGCAGGGATATGTCGATTGTGCCTCGGCTCAGAGAAGCTGCGAAGCAAACAAAGAACACTCACCACGCACTACAAGGATTGTGGGGCATCGCGGCCGCGGCAGAGTTGGACGATGATCTTGCGATCGAATTGCTTGCCCACCCGTATCCATCCGTGCGCTTTTGGACTGTCCGCCTGTTGGGCGACAGAAAAACGGTTTCGTCCGACGTTGCGGAAGCTCTTTTGCGCTTGGCGGAGCACGAACAGAGTCCAGTCGTTTTGGCGCAGCTGGCGGCCAGCGCCAAGCGACTTCCCGGGTCGCAAGGCCTTCCGCTGGTCGAAGCGCTGCTAGATCGTCAGGCTGGTAACGATGATCCGCGAGTACCGTGGCTTATTTGGTGGGCGATCGAAGCCCATGCCATGACGGACACATCGAACTTGCTTGCGATGTTTTCACCGGCGTCGAGCTGGGCAACGCCGATGTGCAGGGACAATGGTCTGCGACTTTTGCGTCGCTGGGCCGCCGACGGCACACACCAAGGTTATTCGGCCTGCCGTAGTTTATTGAGGACGGCGCCAGCGGATCATCAGATCGCGGCATTCCAGGCTATCCGCGATGGCCTTGCCGAGCGTTCGCAAGGCTTTGAAGAAATCACTCAAGGTGGGCTATTTGACAAACAGGCAACGGAGGCCAGCACGGAGATCAAGCGAAGCCGGCGGAGCTTTGCACCAGTCGACGGAGAGCTCCGCGCCGCGATTCTAAAGTATTTGGACGAGAATCCGGCGGACCATCTGGCATTGGAACTTGCCCTACGCGCCAGTAGCGATGAAGCGTACGATTCGCTCCTCCAACTTTTCTCGGACGCGTCGCAGCCTGAACAGCGTCTGAAATTGCTCGCGTTGTTGCGAGAGTTCGGCCAGCGCGACGCCGTTCCCGTGGTACTGCCGCTTGTGGATGGCGACACGCCGGCGGACGTCTTGCAGGCGGCGCTGGACGTATTGGTTCGCTTCGACGAGCCGGCCATAACCGACCACTTGTTGCGCGAATACTCGCATCTTCCGCCGGACCTTCGTGCGGCAGTCCGGAATGTGCTTTTCGCCAGGCCGGTCCCTACCCTGGCCTTTCTCCAACGCGTAGATCGAGGAGAGTTTCCGACGGAGGAGGTTCCCGTCGATCAGCTGCGCCACCTTGCCAATCACCACTCGGAATCCATTGACGCACTCGTGCGTAAGCATTGGGGCAACTTGGCGCCCGGTACCAGTGAAGAGCGGTTGGCGACGATGCGCCGCTATAGCAACGATTTGCGGGCCGCGCCCGGAAACCCCGATGTCGGCAAGAAACTGTTCACAAAACACTGTGCAACGTGCCATAAATTGCACGGCGAGGGCGAGAACATTGGGCCCGACCTCACCATCGCCAACCGGCAGGATCAAGCTGCGCTTTTGGCCAATGTCGTCGACCCAAGCGCCGTGATAAGGCGGGAGTATACTTCGTACATTGTCGTCACAATCAGCGGCCGCGTAATCACCGGCCTGATTGCGGAGCAGGATGCCGCAAGCGTTACAGTTATTACGGCGGAAGCCAAGCGGATTAAGCTCTCGCGCGACGAAATCGACGAAATCACCGAATCGGACACTTCGCAAATGCCGGAGAAAATCCTGGAGACACTCAGTCCCCAAGAACTCCGCG
>DASXWB010000501.1:0-5418 GCA_036503915.1 Lacipirellulaceae bacterium
GACGTGCTGGAGTATCTGGCGGCCATTGGCCAGGACTATCGAACCGATCCGACGAACCGCGACACGCGCTGGACACGAAACCGGCTGCGAAATGACTTGCTTCCCCATCTGCGGGAGCGTTACAACGCGGGGGTCGATGATGCCCTGCTGCGCCTCGCTGCCCAGGCCGATGAAACCCAGCAAGTGATCGATAGCGTCGTGGCCGAGCTTGTCCGAGACTGTGTCGTGGTCGAGCGCGCGACGCAGCCGACCGCGGAAAATAAATGTCTTCGTGTGCATCTTAATTGTGATCGCCTGCACACCGCGCCAATGCTGCTCGTTCGGGAAGTGTGCCGCGCTGCTTGGCGCGATGCAGACTGGCCGATGCAAGCGATGGGCTTCGACGAGTGGCAGGCGGTGGCCGAGCTGGTACAGGGCCGGCGCGAAGCACCGATTAACCTGCCTGGCGGCGTGCGTGCACGCCGCGTCGGAGACGCCGTTCAGCTTGGTGCCGATAAGTGAGGCGCGATTGCTAGCGTCGACGGCATCGACCGGCCCTGAAGCGGCCAGTTTCCCTCGCGTCATCCCTTGACCCGCTGGGCCGCGGGTTTCTACCATACTCCGCCCTAATCTGCGCAGATGCAGCAGATTACGGGCTGTGCGGCTGACTCCGGCAGTGCCGGCGCTTCGGCATGCGCGCTCGAAGCATGGATAAATCCAAGGATCGCAGCCATCTTCACCCGCCTGGTCAACACTTGCTGGCCGCTTTTTCAATGGGGCCTGTTCCTGACCGTCGCTGCTGCGCTGGGTGTTGGCGGCTACTACTACATCCGCTTGGATGATGAGATCTGCCGCCAGGTCGAACAGCGATTGGCTGCTCACTATCCCAATTTGAGCATACACGTCGGACGCGCCCGCTTTGAGCAAGACTGCGGCATCGCGATTTACGACGTTTCATTCACCGCGCAACACGAAACGAGTGGGGCGCCGATTGCGTCGATCGATGAAATGTACCTGGCTGGCAAGTTTGGCGCCGCGGAGTTGATTTCGGGTGAACTTCCGCTCGAGAGGATCACGCTTCAAAAAGCGCATCTACGCGTGGTCCGCGAAGAAGACGGCCAATGGAATGTGGCCGCCCTTGTGCCATTGCCTCAATTTGGTGGCGAATGCCCGCTGATCACGATCGAGGACGCAACCGTAGTTTTTGAGGATGCTGCGCGCCCTCAGGCCACGGCGATGATCGTTCGGGATGTCGATTTGACGCTGACGCGGCTGGAGCAAGCTGAAATCGGCTCCATCCCGCGGTATCGCGTCTCGGGTACGGTCACTGGCTTGCCGGTTCGCGAGCTGCGCTGCGAAGGCGAATTTGGCACAGCTGACGGCGCATTCAATCTGACCGTCAAGATGCGGGGTCTTGAAGCAACCCCCGAGCTGCTCGATTCATTTCCCTTGCTTGATCGCGAGCATATTCATGGTGCGGAAATATCGGGGCGTGCCGACGCGGACCTGTACGTAACTCGACTTTCGGCAGACGACGAGCTGAACTGGACCGCGGAAATCAAGATCGACCGCGGACGCCTGGCCCATTCGCGGCTGTCCGAACCGTTGACCGATATCATACTCAGTGCGCGAGCGGATCGCGAGGGCCTGACGGTCAACAACCTGACAGGCAAATGGGGGCCTGCGACGCTGGCAATTGCATGCCAACGCGCCGGTTGGTCAGCCAGCGCTCCGCTTGCACTATCGGCGAAGGCAGCAGGTCTTCCATTAGACGATCGATTGAAAGCAGTTCTGCCTGCTGCATGCCAGCGCGCGTGGCAACGATTCCAGCCGGGCGGAGTCATCGACGCGGAATTCCGGGCGACATTTGATGGCCAAAAGTGGCGACCGCAATTCTCGGCTGAGTGTCGCGAGTTTTCGCTCACGGACCGAGACAGGTTTCCTTACTTGCTGGAGGAAGGGACCGGAACAATTCAGTACGTTCCTGCCAGCGGCACCGAAGCGGACCGCTTCGCCATGGATGTCACGGCATTGGGCGCAGGCCGGCCCGTGCGCATCGTTGCCGAATTACGCCACCTCGCGCCCGTGGAACCGGAAGGACCAACAACGGCAATCGGCGTGGCGGTCAATGCGGCCGAGCATGGTGACACGCGCTCGGCTGGATATCGAGGCATACACAGCCAGGATATTTCCGCGCCCAATCTCGTTCATCCGGTCGGTTGGGTCGACATTGCCGGCACCGATATTCCGCTGCACGAGCAGTTGCTGGCGGCGCTTCCGGATACCGTGGAGCCATTCGTTCGTTCGCTGCGCGGGCAAGGGGCCGTCGACTTTCACTTCCGCGCGGAATGGAACGACCGCGCCCAGCCGAGGGCCGACGTGTCCCAGGAAATCGTGCTCAAGGATTGCTCGATTCAATGCGCGAAATTTCCCTACGCCTTACACCGTGTGCGCGGCGTTGTCTCGGAGCGCAACCGGATATGGACTTTGCACAACGTGGAAGCCTGCGGCGCAAGCCAGTCGACGGTTGTCACGTGCAATGGCACTTCAACTCGGCGCGGCGACGACAGCCTGGTCGACCTCGTGTTTGACGCGGCGAACGTGCCGCTCGATGAGACGCTGAAATCGGCGCTTCCGGCCACCGGACAGCAGGCCTGGGACGAGCTTCGGCCGCAAGGACGCGTCGACTTTTCGGCACATGTGCTGCATGAGACGGGTCAAGAGAAACCGGTTATTGAGATTCAGCTGCAGCCGCGCGAACGGTCGGTCTCGATTGAGCCACGAAGCTTTCCCTATCGATTGGAGCAGGTGCAGGGTGCGGCCAGGTTTCAAGCCGGGCGCATCGATCTATTGAACCTTTCAGGACGGCATGACCGCGCCAATTACTCCGCCACTGCCGGCACGTGGCAGGCCGCGCCCGATGGCGGCTGGCGGCTCCAACTTCAAGGGATCAACATCGATCGTCTCACGCCGCGGCGCGATCGCGATCTGCTGGCCGCCCTGCCTCCGGCGCTGCAGACCATCGTCGAACGTTTGCAGCCGACCGGCAACTTCGCCGTGCACAACAGTGCCGTGAACTTGGCCGGAGGGGCGCAGACGAGCAGAATGGCGGCCGCCTGGGACGTTCGACTTCTATGCCATCAAGCTGCGTTTCAGGGAGCATTTTCGCCGCACGGCGTAACGGGTGAGATCCGGCTCCTCGGTCGGAACGATTTGCCGACGCCCTATGCGGCCGGCGAACTCGATTTGGATTCGCTGGTTTGGAAAGATATGCAGTTCACCAACGTGCGCGGCCCCATTTGGATTGATTCATCGTATTGCCTGTTTGGCGAACTAGCGGCCCAACGTCAGGGCCAGCCTCCGCGCCGTTTGACAGGCGACGCGTACGGCGGCAGCCTCGCGGCAAATGCTTTGTTGCAGCATGGCCCCGACCCGCGTTACGAGCTGGACGTGGCATTGGGCGGCGTGAATCTCGCACGCTTCTCAGGCGAGCGGCTTGGCGGCTCCGGCGGATTGAGCGGCACTGTCTCCGGCAAGCTCACTCTCGCGGGCACCGGCCGTTCAGCGCAAACGCTCAGCGGCGGCGGTGAATTGCATGTCGTCGACGGCAACATTTACGAGCTGCCGTTCCTGATGAGTTTGCTTAAAGTGCTCAAGAATCGCACACCTACTTCCACGGCATTCGATCAATGCGACATGCGCTTTGCGATCCAAGGCGAACATATCCAATTCCAGCAGCTCAACTTGTTAGGCGATGCGCTTAGTTTGTACGGCAACGGAGAGACGAACTTCAATCGCGACTTGAACCTCGTGTTCTATACTTTGATTGGACCGGCCGACCTTCCCATTCCGTTGTTAAAAAACCTCGCCGGCCAGGTAAGTCAGCAGGGAATGCAATTGAAGGTGGTGGGCAAGTGGGACAACCCCGAAGTGCAGCGCAAGGCGCTGCCCGCCCTGAATGATGCCTTCCAGCAAATACAGGCAGAGATCCAAGCGGGAGCGGCCACATTGACGCCGTCCACGGCAGCCCGCGACGTGATCGCCCCGCCACCGCGATAGTGAACCGTGGGACGGACAATCCTGTCCGTCAGCGATAGGAGATGTCAAATGACCATGGCTCCCCTAGGCGGAATCGTCACGAGCGCGGCAGGATCTCCGCTGTCGCAAACCGCCGGCAGCGAAACCGAACGCGTGCAAAGGGACTCGACCCATCAACAGCGGCAAGCGGATTCCAGCCAACAAGCCGAACGGGCCGCGGGAATCGGCGAGACCGACGAGGACCAGCAAAGCTCAGAACGCGATGCCGATGGCCGCCGTTTATGGGAAGCACCTATAAAGCCGCAAAAGAAAGCGACTGAGGAAGAGGCGGCAGCAACCCTCGCCCGCCAAAGTAAAGATGCATCGGGTCAATCCGGCACGCAATTGGATCTGACGGGGTGATGGGTGTTGATAGTTGATAGTTGATAGTGGATAGTTGTGTGCAGACACGATCCACTATCAACTAACGATCTTCCATGCACTTCACCAAAATGCACGGCGCCGGCAACGACTACATTTACGTCGATTGCTTTGCCGAAGCCGTGCCCCGCGACATTCCGGCTCTTGCGCGGCGCATGTCCGAGCGCCGCTTCGGCGTCGGCGCGGACGGGCTGATTCTGATCTGCCCGTCGAACCGGGCCGACGCGGAAATGCGCATGTTCAATGCCGACGGCTCGCCGGCCGAGATGTGCGGCAACGGCATCCGCTGCGTCGCCAAATACTTGTACGACCACGGCATTCGCCGGCGCGAAACGCTCGAGATTGAATCGGCCGGCCGCATTTTCTCGCTGGAACTGAAAATTGCCCGCGGCGTCGTCGACAGGGTCCGCGTTGACATGGGGCAGCCGATCTTGATTCCTGAGCAAATTCCGACGAAACTCCGCGCCGCCGGCGGGCCCGAGCAGCCGGTTGTCGACCTGCCCATTGCGGTCGGCGGCCGCGAACTGCGCGTTACTTGCGTGTCGATGGGCAACCCGCACTGCGTCGCGTTCGTCGAGGAGCTGAGCGACGAGCTGGTGCTCGGCATCGGGCCACAGCTTGAAGTTGCCTCGCAGTTTCCGAATCGCACGAATGTGGAGTTCGCGAAGGTCCAGAGCGGCCGCGAGCTCGAGCAGCGAACGTGGGAACGCGGCTCGGGCGAGACACTGGCCTGCGGCACGGGCGCCTGTGCCGTGAGCGTCGCCGGCGTGCTCACTAGACGCACCGGCCGCGAAGTGCTGATTCACTTGCGCGGCGGCGACCTGGAGATTGAATGGCGCGAGGCTGACAACCACGTTTACATGACCGGCCCGGCGGTAGAAGTATTCAGCGGCGATTGGCGAGAATGAATACATAGCCGGCCCATCTTGGGCCGGTTTTGCCCGGCCAAGATGGCCGGGCAAGATATAACGCATGAAACGC
>DASXWB010000502.1:0-2998 GCA_036503915.1 Lacipirellulaceae bacterium
GGAAGAGGCAATTGAAGCCGTTCGCGTACTGTTGGAACTCGGGGCCGACGTGAACGCGGTGGACGACAACGGGGAAACGGCGATGCACGGCGCCGCATACCAAAGCCGTTCAAAGTTAGTTGAATTTCTCGCCGAGCACGGCGCCGACATCAAGATATGGAACCGCAAGAACAAAGCCGGATGGACGCCGCTGATGATCGCCCGGGGCCACCGGCCCGGCAATTTTCGGCTGGCGCCGGAAACCGTGGCCGCAATCGAACGGGTGATGCGCGCGGCTGGCGTGGAGCCGCCCGAACCCGAGCCCTACGTCGACCGCCGCAAGTATTGAACCACGACGTGCACCCGCCAGCTGCTTAACTGAGGGCACGCCGCGCTCGAGGGGTTTTGGGACAGGTTCTTGATTTTCGCCTCAGCAAAATTTTTTCTTTTTTCTCGTGGGGCGAAATTGTCTGAATTTCGCCTCGGGGGGTGGGGCAAAATTGTCTTCAGGTGAGGCGTTATTCGTCGGGCCTCGCGCTGAGCAGAGCCAAGGGGACAGGCAAGTAGGGTGGGCACTGCCGACCGACGGCGAGGTACCAAAGTTATGGCGGGCGGTGCCCACCCTACGGCTACTCTCAGCCATCGGCCGTCAGCTTTCAGCGGTCAACTAAAAACCGTCACACCGCAGTTCGACACCAACGCCGAATGCCTAATCCCAATTTATCAAAGAACACGCGCACGTTGAGCGCTTCCACTTTGTGGTGGACTCACATCCTGTCAACGCGAGATGAGTGGATTGTCGTGACGTGAACATTAGCACAGTTGGTGGCCAAAATCAAGGAGCGGGATGCGGAATGCGGGGGCCCATCCGATTTTGCTTTGTTCCCCCACTACGCATCTGGTTCTCCGCGCAGCTTTTGCGGAACCCTTTCTACCCCCTCCGGGCGCCTGGCTGTTGCCGCAATTGCGGAAAAATCGCTCCGAGAGCATAGAGCAGAAATCCCCTGCAAACGCGCTGATATACTGGATTCTGCGAATCCGGCCTTCGTCGACACCGCGGTTCAATAATTCGAATTTCCGGGCGCTTGAGCTTGGCGCCTTTTCCAATCTCAAGAACTAGCACTAGCATCTTGTGCGCTCAGTTGAGTTAAAGAAGGACGCCGACATGACACTTGGACGGCATGCAATCGTGAGCACTCTGTTTTTGCTGGGGCTCACCAATACTGCTGGCGCGCAAACCGTAGATCTTAGCTTGAACCTGCAATATACCAACCCGGCGAACCCGGCTCTGGGCGGCGCATGGACTCTCGTTGCCAAGACCGATAGCGCGAATGGCATCGCGTCGATCCATGCCATTCTGTCGAATATCAACGCGGGGGCCATCACTGCTCAGGCCGGGATCGGAGCCGTATTGAGTGGCGGCAGTCCGTTCGTAAACAACAATATTAGCTCGGTCGAGGTCCTCTATTTCCAAGATTTAAGCAGCCCAGCCAGCGTGGTGACCAACGTTGGCGGCGGGGCAGGCACTCCAGGCAATCTCGCGCTTGATCCCTTGAATGATCCACTATGGAACAACTCGGCCAGAATTTTTTCGGGATCGTTTGGCGCAATGGCGCCCGCGTTCACGACAAACGCCGACTCTCCTCCTGACGTAACCGATGCTAACGTCCTTTCCACGGGAGTTCCTCCCTACTTCATGGCTTCGGCCGCATCGATCACGACCATCGTCCGCGACAACCTCAGCAACCTATTAGGCGACTACAATCTTAACGGGACCGTCGACGCGGCTGACTATGTCGTGTGGCGCAAGAACCCGAGTGCCCACGGTGGCGACCCTGCCGGCTACAACACTTGGCGGACGAATTTTGGCAGTACATTGGGCGCCGGCAGCGGGCTTGGCGGCGGAACCGCGGTTCCCGAACCAGCCACATGGACCATCGTTGTCGCCCTGGTGGGCGTCGGAGCATTGCTGCCCCGAAAATGGCGCATCAGGTTCCACGGTGCGGGAGCGATTCTTCTGGTATTTGTTTGCGGAATCGCATCTGCCGCAAACATTACTTGGATCGGCGGCAACGCCGATTGGGTAGACGCCGGCGCGACGGCCAATTGGAATCCGGCCGACGAGCCAGATTTCGACGATACGGCAATCTTCAATACGGCCAACTCGGTGGACTTGGGAAGCAACAATACGATTCTGGCCCTCACGATGTCGGGAAGCATCGACGTGAACACAAACAACTTTGATTTGGTTGTCAACGGCCTCGTGCAACTTACGGGCGCAAGCACGAACTTGTTTGTCGGCGGTACCGATTCGCTGCTCACCGCCGATAGCATCGCGATTAACAGCGGCGCGAACGTCGAACTCAACGGCGGCACGATCCAAATCAATGAAGAGGCGGGCAACGGCATACTCGATATTAATGCCGGTGGGGAGCTGATCGGCCACGGCACGCTGAGCATGACCGACGCGGTGGCCGCAAACACGACATTGATCGTTAATGATGGAGCGATCACCGCGCGGCGCGCCCCGCTCGTGCTATTCGGCGCTCCGCAGATCGGCACGCTGACGCTGGGCGCAACCGACGTCGACACTTGCATCGATCTCGACGGGGTCAGCGAAACGGGAGTTGTCAACGTGACGCGTAATCAGACGCTCGACCTCAACATTCAGATGTCCGACGCGTTTAGCGGCACGATCAACCTGTTCCAGAATGCGACGCTCAACGTCTCCAATGCCTGGGGCCTCAATACAGGCACGATCAACGCCGACAATGGATTCGTCGACAACCCCGCTCCCAATCCCGACATACCGGCCGGCATCTCGACCATTGGTGGGGCCACGTTCACTCAATCGGGCGGCACGATCAACGTGGTCGATACCGACGGCACGCTTGTGCTTCCCGCTCGGTTCACGATGACCGGCGGAACATTCAACAACCAGGGACACACGATTTTCAATGGGATCACCAACATCGAAACGACGGCCACATTCAACATGGGCCCCTCTGGTTCGGACCTG
>DASXWB010000503.1:0-2994 GCA_036503915.1 Lacipirellulaceae bacterium
AGCTTGCTTCGCAATTGCGCTGTGCGCACTCTTTGCCACGAGCGCCTCGGCCGACCCCATCGTGGGCCGCGACCTTTTGAAGTTCAGCCAGAAGCCGATGGACGGCACCCCGATCACCAGTCCGAACGGCACAGTGCAGCGTTTCTGGGGCCACGATGAATTGAGCACGGCCTACAGCACGGTGGGCGCGACGGGCCCGACGCCTTACCGAGGCACATTCATGGCCGACGACTTCGCCGACACATTCAATTCGCCCATCGTTCACGTGAAGTGGTGGGGATCGTATCTCAACAATTTTGTGTCGCCGAACTTCCCGGTCGACAAATTCCTGATCTCGATTGAAAGCGATGTGCCAGCCGGCCCGGACAATCAATTCAGCCACCCGGGCCAGCCACTGTTAAACCAGATCGTGCGTCGTGGGCCGATTTCGCCCGGCTCCGGCACATTCACCGAGAAGCCGATCAGCGGCGGCGGCCCGCCACTCGGCGAAACGCTGTATGAGTACAACGCCGAGCTGCACCTGGGCAAAGAGTTTTTCCAGAAGCCCGATACGGTGTATTGGCTCAAGGTTGTGGCCCTGGTGGATTTGCCGCCGGGCATCATCGTCGATCCGAACCAGCCACCAACTTTCGTACCGCGCTGGGGCTGGCACAACCGCGATTACACCGTTCAGGACCTGCAGGCGTCGACGGCCCCCGCGGTTGCTCCAGGCGAACACATCGACGGTTTTCTCGGCCCAGTGCCGGGCGGCACGCCGGTGTGGCATTTCCAGGATGATGCGGTGACCGGCCATGTAGTGGTCGACCACCTGTCGACGCCGATGGGCAGCATCATGCCGCTGGTAGATCAGGCCGGTTTCCAGCCGACGCGCTATCTCGGGCTGGCCGACGGCCCGCCGGGAATCGGCGAGTTTTCGAAGGACCTGGCGTTCGAGCTGTACACGATCGTGCCCGAGCCGGCCACGTGCGCCTTGCTGGCCATCGGCCTGGCGGGCGTCGTGTCGCTGCGGCGGCGAGCGCGCGGCTGAGAGACGTAACTTCTCACGGCAGTTAAGCCCGCAGGCGGCGCGAGTGCCGCCTGCGGCAGTTCTACCGATTACTCACCCACCACCGGGAAAGACACCTATGCGTAAATCTCGAGTTTTGTGTGCGTTTGCGATTCTGCTTTCCATGGGCGCGGCAACAGCCAATGCGAATTGGATGACGTTTACGGGCGGGCCGGCCGTGGCCCTGGGCACGTGGCCGGGCACCTCGAGCTTGTCCGGCTTCGCCACGGTCACGGCAACCAATTTCGTGAACGGCAACTTGTCGACGCCGGCGATTGGATTGACGCCCAATACGATCGGCCCGCCGCTTTCCACCGACTTTTTCGCCGCCGGCTTGCAGCCCAACCCGGGCAACACGGTGCCGGTGATCAGCACTCCGTACAACGACGCCGGCGACACGTATCACGTCGAAATTGATTTCTCCGGCACGGTCGGTAGCTCAACCGTGGGTGTGCTGCCGGCGGGAACTCTGTTTGCGTTCATCGACTTGGACATCCAGGAAGACTACCGCAAGATCACTGCGACCAATGCGGCCAACGTTCAAATCACAACTCCTTGGATCATGGGCCCGAACGGTTACTTTGACGCGACCCCGCCGATGATTCCGCAATCGTCGCTGATTCCCAACCCGACGCTCACCGGGCCGGTTGGCGGCGTCTACGAAATGTTCGGCGTGAGCTACAACTTCGACGTCGGGATGTGGTTGTTCAAAACAACGCAGGACGTGCGAACCATTTCCTTCGACATGCAGAAGAGCACCGGCGGCAACGCCATCGGCGGCGGCGGGGCCGGCTGGGCCTTCTATGCGCCGCGCGTCATTCCGGAGCCTTCGGGCTTCGTGCTATTGTTGTGCCACATCATGCTGGTTGCGGCTGCTTCGCGGCGGTGCTGAAGCGGAAGAAGCTGCGGCGAGAGAATTCTCGAATCCGGACACCTCCCACAATTTATTTAGAGGCGCTCTACGTTTTCGTAGGCGGCGCGTGGAGTCGCTCGAACGTTTGGATCCAGCGACACGGCTGAAGCGCCCGTGGACGCCGCGGCATGGGCAGCCGCGCAACCCAGCGCCACCGAGTGAGGCGGCAGCCGAATGGTTGACGCCTCGAGCCGGACTTTGGGCTTGGATGCAAGCAAGACTTCGCCGCGATCAAGCCGCTGGGCGCTGACGGTGCACGTGCGCGAGCCGAGGTTGGCCGCGAGGACGGTGTTGTCTCGCTCGATCGCGATCCACCTGGCTCGTTCGTCGAATCGCGTTTGAACGCGCTCGAGCCGACCGTCGACGAGCGCGGGAATTCGGCGAATTCGCTGCGACGACCTTCGGAAACTGCGCGCGCCAGCTTCGAATCCTCAGAGAAGTCAACGAAGTATTGAAACGGGCTTGAAGCCGCCCACTCCTCCCCTTGAAAAAGCATCGGCACGTACGGTGAGAGGATCGTCAGGGCGGCGGCGATCTTGGCCTGGTCCAATGGCAGCAGATGATGCAGCCGCTCGCCGGTGGCTCGATTGCCCACCTGATCATGATTCTGCGAATACGCGAGAAACGATGACGCCTCCAAATCGTCTACAGGCCGGCCGTGCGACCGCTGTCGGTGCGGGGAAAACCGGCGCGCAAACAAATAGGGACGCCGGAACACATGCGCCAGATCGGCCAGAGCGCCAAAGTCGCGATAATAGCCTTGGGTCTCGTTGGTGAGCACGGTGTGCAGGGCGTGATGAAAATCGTCGTTCCACTGGGCATGATAGCCGAAGCCGCCCTGCCCGCGCGGCCGGATCACGCGCGGGTCGCTCAAATCGCTCTCGGCGATCAGCACCAGGTGCCGGCCCAGTTGAGCTTCGAGTTGCTTGATCTCCTCCGAAAGCTGCTCGAGGAAAGGGAACGCCGACGTGTCGACGATCGCATGGATTGCATCGAGCCGCAGTCCATCAATGTGATAATCGCGCAGCCACATCTT
>DASXWB010000504.1:0-7653 GCA_036503915.1 Lacipirellulaceae bacterium
AATTGAGCGGTATGCGGACGATGTGGAATCCACGACCTAAGTATTGCATTTTTCGCAGGCACTTTCCAGCTTCTCCAGATTCTGCAGCCGCCATTTGCGGCAATTGTGACGCCCCCTGACAGTCGCCCCACAAGCCACTAAAATACCGTGGCCCTTTGACAACTGACTTTCTCGAAGCGCGCCGCGCGACCGCAGCCGATGACGACAACCGAATTAGCCCGCACGCCGCTTCACGATTGGCACGTCGCGCACGGCGGCCGGATGGTCGATTTTGCTGGCTGGTCGATGCCCGTGCAGTACACGTCGATCGCCGACGAGCACAACGCGACGCGCAATGCCGTCGGCGTGTTTGACATCTCGCACATGGGCCGGCTGCAATTTCTAGGCCCGCAAGTCGCTCAATTCTTGGATAGCGTAGTCACTCGCCGCGTCGTCGATCTGAAGCCAAATCAAATACGCTATGCGCTCCTGTGCAACGAAGAAGGTGGCATCCTCGATGACGTTCTTGTCTATGGCGAGGCGCGCGATCGCTCGCGGCCGTTCTCGATGGTTGTCAACGCAAGCAATCGCGAAAAAATCATTGCATGGATCCGGTCGTTGGCGCCCGCATCCATTTCCCTGCGAGACGAAACCGTTCGGACAGCCATGTTCGCCGTGCAAGGGCCCAAGGCGATTGGCGTAATGCAAAAGATTGTCGAAACCGAAACGCCGATTGCAAGCATGAAATATTACACCGGCGCCTGCGGCCGGATCGATGGTACGGAAGTACTTATCAGCCGCACGGGTTATACGGGCGAAGATGGTGTGGAGATCCTATTCGACGCTGAGAGGGCACCCGCCGTTTGGGAACGGATCACGGCGGCTGCCAAGGATGTCGGCGGGATGGCGGCCGGCCTCGGCGCGCGCGACACGTTGCGGCTTGAAGCGGCCATGCCACTGTATGGCCATGAGCTGAGCGAGGCGATCAACCCGTTTCAGGCGGGGCTAAGTTTTGCGGTGAATCTCGACGGCCGCGCGTTCGTCGGTAGCAAAGCGTTGGAGCGTTTGGCCGCCGACAAGACCCAACCCGTCCGCGTCGGATTGCAAGTCGACGGCAAGCGCGTGCCGCGCCAAGGCTGCCCGGTGCTGCACGAAGGCGAAATCGTCGGTGAGGTGACAAGCGGCACGTTCTCGCCGACGTTCGAGCGGCCAATCGCCATGGCGTATGTGCGACCGACGTCACAAGCGATTGGCACGCGCCTGGCGGTCGACATCCGCGGCACGCAGCACGCGGCCGTCGTCGTGCCGCTGCCATTTTACAATCGAGGAAGAATTAACCACAGAAACACAGAGGGCACGGAGAAGCAATTCTGAGTCAGTACGAACAGGAGGAAACTGAGGGAACAGAGTTACTGATTCAACCATCAATTAATTGTTCTGTTTTCTCTGTTACCTCCTGTTCAAAAATTCTTCGCCGTGTCCTCCGTGTCTCTGTGGTAATAACATGCGGAGGAATGAGCTGTGAATCCGGATAAGCTGCTATTCGCCAAAACGCACGAATGGGTCGCCATCGCCGACGAGGGCGGCCAGAAAATCGCCACGATGGGCCTCACCGATTTCGCCGTCCAGGCGCTCACCGACCTTGTGTTCATTGAGTTACCGAAAGTCGGCCGGCAAGTAAAAGCCGAGGAATCGTTCGCCGAAGTCGAGTCGGTAAAGGCCGTGAGCGATGTGTATTCGCCCGTGACCGGCGAAGTGATCGCCGTGAACGAGTCTCTGCCCGACAATCTCGAGACGCTTAGCAACGATCCCTACGGAAAAGGTTGGATCGCCAAAATCGAGGTAACGGATGTTTCGTCGCTGGCCAAGCTCATGGATCACGCCGCGTACCAGAAGCAGATTGCCGAGGAAGCGCACTGAGGAAGGACAGGGAGACAGGGAGACAAGGAGACTAGATTCAATTTGAGGAACGCTCCTAAGCGTGTCTCCTTGTCTCCCTGTCTCCCCTCTTCGCTGCCACTTCACACGTTTGTTTCGCCTCAACATGCCTTACTTATACAACACGCCCGAAGACCAGGCCGCGATGCTCGCGGCCATCGGCGCTGGCTCGCTCGAGGAGCTGTTCGCCATGGTGCCGGCCGAGATGCGCCTGCGGCGGCCGCTGGCGATTCCGCCCGCGATGTCGGAGCTCGAGCTCACGCAGCACATGACGGCGCTGGCTGCAAAGAACGAGCACGCAGGCTCGAAGGTGTGCTTTCTGGGCGGCGGAAGCTATGACCACTTCATTCCGGCGGTCGTCGATGAAATCGCCGGACGCGGCGAATTTTACACCTCCTACACGCCGTACCAGGCCGAGGTGAGCCAAGGCAACTTGCAGGTGGTGTTCGAGTACCAGACGCTCATCACGCGGCTGACCGGTCTCGATGTTTCAAACGCCAGCCTGTACGACGGCGGCAGCGCAGCCGCCGAGGCCGTGCTGATGGCTGCGAGCAGCACGAAACGCTATGGCAAAGTCATTGTGCCGGCGAGTTTGCATCCAGAATATCGATTGACGATTGCAACGTATCTCGAGTGTCTTGGCGTTAAGCTCATCACCGTCGGCACACCAAGCGGCGTGATGCAGCCACAAGACCTTGCGGCCAAGGTCGACAATCAAACTGCCTGCGTCGTTGTTCAACAGCCCAACTTTTTTGGCTGCATCGAAGACGCGTCCGCGCTTGCCAAAATTGCGCACGACGCTGACGCGCTGGTTGTCGCCGCGTTCGACCCAATCAGCCTCGGGTTATTGAAGCGGCCGGGCGACTGGGGCGCCGACATCGCCGTCGCCGAAGGCCATACGCTTGGCACGCCGATGCAATACGGCGGGCCGTACCTCGGCATCATGGCCTGCCGCGAGAATCTGGTGCGCCGTATGCCGGGCCGGATCGCCGGCCAGACGGTCGACCGCCGCGGCAATCGCTGCTTCGTGCTCACGCTACAAACCCGCGAGCAGCACATCCGCCGCGAAAAAGCCACGAGCAACGTGTGCACGAACCAAGGCCTGTTCGCCCTGCGGGCGACGATCTACCTTTCGCTCCTCGGCCCCCAAGGCCTGCGCGAAACGGCCAACCTGTGCCTGCAGAAATCCCGCTACGCGGCCGAACGATTGTGCGAACTCGATCGATTTGAATTGGCGTTCAATGTTCCGACGTTCAAAGAATTCGTAGTCCGCGATCGTACGGGCCAAGTCGATGAGCTGCTGGCTAGTGCGCTCGACGCCGGCTTTCTCGCCGGCGTGCCGCTTGGGCAGTGGTATCCGGAACGTAATGATTGTTTGCTCGTCGCCGTGACCGAGAAACGAACAAGCGGCGAAATTGATCGGCTGGCATCAACACTTGGCCGTTCGATTGCGGCATTGTGAATATCACCGCCGCGCAGCGACGGAGGCACTTAGCCGTGGGCCAAAGCCCACGGCTGAGTGTGGGCGCAGAATTAAAAGCCGCGCAGCGGCGATACATTGCAATCCATTGACGTGTCGCCGCTGCGCGGCTTGAACCTGAGTTTCGCGTCTGCCTTCCGTGGGCTGACGCCCACGGCTAAGCGTCTAAGCCGCTGCGCGGCTTATTGATACGTCACACGAAAGGCAACATGAGAAACACCCGCGATATCAAGCTCCTTTTCGAACTTTCCAAATCGGGCCGCCGCGCGCACCGGTTGCCGGCGTGCGACGTACCCGAGCGGCCAACGAACGAATTGCTGCCGGCGGCCGCGCTGGCCGAGGCGCCCCCTGCCCTGCCCGAGTTGAGCGAGCCGCAGGTTGTGCGGCACTTCGCCAACCTCTCGCAGCTCAACATGAGCGTCGACACCCACTTCTATCCGCTCGGCTCCTGCACGATGAAATACAACCCGAAGCGGAACGAGCGCGTCGCGGGCATGCCGGGCTTCGCCGATCTGCATCCGTACCAGCCGGAGAGCTCGCTGCAAGGCATGCTGCAGCTTTTGTACGAGCTGCAGGAATATCTCAAAGAGATTTCCGGCCTCGCCGCCTGCTCGCTGCAGCCGGCGGCCGGAGCGCATGGAGAGCTGACGGCCCTGTGGGTCGCGGCGGCGTACTTCCGCGACGAGTTAAATAAATCAGGGGGCGCAAAGCGCACTAAGGTGCTTGTGCCCGACAGCGCCCACGGCACGAACCCGGCCAGCGCCACGATGGCCGGGTTTGAAACCGTCACCGTAAAAACGCTTCCCAGCGGCACGCTCGACATGGAGGATTTTCTCCGCCGGCTCGACGATCAGATCGCCGTGTTCATGATCACTAACCCGAACACCGTGGGCATCTTCGAACCGAAGATGCGAGAGATTGCCGGCGCCGTGCACGAGCGCGGCGGCCTGGTGTATCTCGACGGCGCGAACATGAACGCGATTCTCGGCATCGCCCGCCCCGGCGACTTTGGCGCCGACATGCAGCACTACAACCCGCATAAAACTTTCAGCGGCCCGCACGGCGGCGGCGGCCCCGGCGCAGGGCCCATCTGCGTCGTTGAAAAACTCGCGCCCTATTTGCCTGTGCCGGTCGTAGTGCAAGAGAGGTCAGAGGTCAGGGGTCAGAGGTCAGATTCCGATTCCCCGACTTCCGACCTCCGACCTCCGACCTCTCTCGAATATCGGCTCGACTACGACCGCCCCAAATCGATCGGCCGCGTGCGGGCCTTCTTTGGCAACGTCGGCGTGCTGGTGCGGGCCTATGGTTACATCCGCACACACGGCCCCGACGGCCTCCGCCGCGTAAGCGAGAATGCCGTGCTCAACGCCAACTACCTCCTATCGCGTGTGAAGCATTTTTTGCCCGTGCCACAGGGCAACCGCTGCATGCACGAGTTCGTCGCCACGGCCGCTAGACTCAAAAGTGAAAAGGGCATCTCGGCAATGGACCTCGCGAAGAGGCTCTTGGACTTTGGCTTCCACGCACCGACTGTATACTTCCCGCTTTCGGTGAAGGAGTCAATTATGGTCGAGCCGACGGAGACCGAGAGCAAAGAAACGCTCGATGCCTTCGCTGAAACGTTGTTTCACATCCTGGAGGAGGATGCCGATTTACTCCACAATGCTCCGCACTCAACAGCCGTCTCGCGGCCGGACGAAGTTCGCGCCGCTCGACAGCCGATCCTCGTTTGGCTGGAGTAGAAATCACGCAGAGGCGCAGAGAGCGCAGAGTGACTGGTGGCCTGCAACCCAAATCATGAATCGCGAAAGGGCGAAAGTACGAAACCTCCAAACCGGAAATGATTTCCAGTGTTTCGAGTTTTGGTGTTTTTGTGATCCACTCATTGACCATGCGCAAACTTTGAACGCCGACAATGCAAAACGCGTCTCGCGATGTAGCGAGTGCTCTGTGGCCCTCAGCGCACTCTGCGCCTCTGCGTGAGACTCTTCTGCAGATTGTTCTACCATTTTTGAGAATTGCCATTGCTCGATTGCCGCCTGATTGTTGATTCGCCTGCGCCGGGGCCGTGGAACATGGCCGCCGACGAGGCGTTGCTTCTGGCCGCGGCCGAAAGTGGCCTCGCCACGCTACGGTTTTACCGGTGGAGCGAGCCGACGCTGTCGCTGGGGTACTTTCAGCCGCATGAAGATCGTCGGCAACACCCTGCCAGCCGGAAGTGCGCCGTAGTCCGCCGGCAAACGGGTGGCGGGGCCATCTTGCACGATCGTGAGCTCACCTACAGCTTGACGCTGCCCGCCGCACATCCCATGGCGCGCAACTCGCAGCAACTATATAGTGCCGTGCATGACGCCTTTATCGCGGCGCTGGAGCCGTTCATCGTCACGCAGAAATCAGCGTGGAAGCTCCGCCGATTGAATCAACGTCCGAAGGGGTTTGCAACGCAAGAACCGTTTATGTGTTTCGCACGCCGAGCCTGCGGCGACGTGCTCCTCGTGGACGCTACTGAAAACGACTCCAAACTGCTTGGCAGCGCTCAGCGCCGTCACCGTGGCGCCATCCTGCAGCACGGCAGCCTGCTGCTAGAAAGTTCGCCGGCGGCACCTGAGCTTGCCGGTTGGCTGGACTTGACTGGCATCGAGATATCGATGGATGGACTGGTCGACTCGGTGACTGTCTCCCTTGCCGATGCGCTCGCGCTGCACGCGATTCCCGGCCGGTTTCCATTCGAATTGAAATCGAACGCCGATCAGTTCGCGAACAGTAAGTACAGCGGACCGGCATGGACAAAACGCCGTTAAGCGTCCACTGGCTCAGGACCGAAGAAAACACTAGGCGGCCCGCGCGCAAGCGCGGGTGGGAAAATACCCGTAAGGGACGGGAATTCCCGCCATTCGCGTCATGGCGCGGTAGGTAGAATTGAAGCGGCGTGGTCAAAGATCCGTGGAGAAACACGATTCGCGCTGGTCAAATCGTCGCCCCATCATACCACCCTAATGGGGGAGTATGCCAACCCGACGAAACCACTACAATGCACCCGATTTTTGCAGAAAGGATGCTGACGCCTGTATATGATTTAACGAGTGACTCATCGCACGAGCGGCTGACATACATTCAAGATTATTCCGGCGGCCGATTGGTTGCCTCATCTATTGTCAATGCCGCTTAACTTTGCCTCCGCAAAAAATTCCGCACTTGTTGTGTTGTTTCCTTAATCGGCGGAGCAGGGCGAAGCAGAGATGGAGTTGAAACTAGTAGTATTAGCAGGCGCAAAGCAGGGCCTCGAAATCCCACTCAAGAAAGAAAAATTCCTCATCGGGCGGGCCAAGGAGTGCGCGCTGCGCGCCGGCAGCGAAGCAATTAGCCGTCGCCACTGCGCGATTGTGCGCGCGGGCGGCCGCGTCACAGTGCGCGATCTTGGCAGTCGCAACGGCACATTCGTCAATGATGAGCGAATTGAAAAGGAAGTGCCGCTCTCGGTGGGCGACGAGCTGCGCGTGGGGCCGCTGAAGTTTCGCGTTGCCGCCATGTCCTCCGCGCCGGCCGCCGAAGCCAAAAGGCCTGCACCTGTTCCAGCGCCCAAGTCGTTAAAGAAACCGCCCGTTAAAGACGTTGCCGGCGCGGTGCAGCGAACGATCGACAAGGCGGAGGAAGGCACGACCGAGGACGATGTTTCGCGCTGGTTGCTTGGTGTGCCGGACCCCAAGACCGAGGACACGCTCAAAGAGACGCGCACGATGCGCCTGGAAGAGACGACGCTCAATCGGCGCACGATTGGCGACGTGCCGGCGATCGAACATGTGGCTTCGGACGAATCTGAAGAATCGGCCGTGGACGAACCGGCCGCCGAGCAAGAGGCCGCAGAAAAAAGCAGTGCCTGGAGCTTCTTCAAGCGCGGCAAGTCGGGCGCTGGAAAGAAAAAGCCCGGCAAGCTGCCCCCGCGCCCCGATGCGCCCTCCAAGGACAGCCGCGAAGCGGCCGCCGACATCCTCCGCGAGATGACGCGCAGGCGGTAACGAAGATTTCTCTTTCCCTGGGCGGCACCGCGAACTACTATGCATTGGGCGAACAGTATTAGCTGCGCCCGATTCATATTCGCAATCGAAAACTAATCCACGATGAGCTCCAAACGACGAATCAACCAGCGCCGTGTGTCCGGCCTGTTGGGCCTGGCTTTCGACGCCGACGACGGCCATAAACGCATCACGCGCGGCAAGAATTTTCTGTTGGCCGGCGGCTCCGAACAGACCCATGGC
>DASXWB010000505.1:0-7026 GCA_036503915.1 Lacipirellulaceae bacterium
GCAGCCGTTTTGCGGAAATCTTTTTTAACTGGCATGCATCGCAGCGAGCGCTGATGTGGAGCGCCGAATCCCGCGGGCTGGCGCTCCATGCGGCAAACGTCGGCCCGATCTCGCGGCACGCGCTTGACAATCTCACCTCGCACGGCATTTTGTCGGATGCATGCAGCCGACTGCCGCTGGCGGCTTCGGACGCTGATTTCGCGACCGCCCATCGAATAATCGCCCTCAAGGAAGCGGAGCACCGGCCGCTGGTCGACATGCACTTCGCGCGCTGGCGTGACCGCGTCGAGTACTGGCACGTCCATGATGTGGATTGTGCACTGCCGGTCGACACGATCGCGCACCTGGAGCGAGAGGTCTTTCGGCTTCTGGAGCAATTGGCAAAGCAGGCAGCTTGATCGAGCCGCCAGCATCTTGGTCGGATTTGGGCCAGCAGCAAGTTGTAAGAACACTGGGTGCCACTGCTAACTTGTTAGCAGTGCACCGGTTGCGAATCCCTTGCGGCTTCAGGCTGAACCGCCCCGCCAGCTTGATATCGATTCCATTCGAGAGCCCGCAAAGCCCTTGCCAATCGGCACTGCTTGGCGAGCCAGCAGGTGGCGCCCAAGCGGAGTCGGCACAACGCACCCCGGCGGCTTGGCGGGGCACGCGGTTTGCCATATTTTGTCGCGATGGCGACTTCTCATGCAAAACTTCCCCAAGCGCGAACCGCCGAGCGGCCCGCCGCGCCGATTCAGGATGGAACTGCGCGCATCGTCATTGAGAAGGTCCAGCCGCAGGTCGACGGCGGGCGGTTCCCGATTAAGCGCATCACCGGCGACACGGTGCGAGTCGAAGCGGACGTGTTTGCCGACGGCCATGATGCGGTCGCCGCGGTGTTGTTGCATAGGACCGGGGACGATGCCGAATGGACGAGGCTGCCGATGCGGCCGCTGGCCAGCGACCGTTGGAGCGCCGAATTCAAAGTCGACCTGGTGGGCGAGCATCGTTACCAGGTGGCCGGCTGGGTGGACCACTTTGCCACTTGGAAACGCAACCTGCAGAAACGAATCGAAGCCGGCCAGGATTTCGCGACGGACTTATTGATCGGGGCGGATCTGATTCGGGACATCGCGGCAAGCGCGGCCGGGCCGGACTTAGAGCGGCTGGAACAACTCGAAGACCGCTTGCGGAACGGTGCCAACGGCGGGCCGGTGTCTTCGATTCTCGGAAACGAGGAACTCGACCGGATGATGCTTCGCTGGTCGGCGGAAGTCGCGGCGGTGACCTATTCGCAAGAGTTTCCTGTGACGGTCGACCGGCCGCGGGCCGCATTCAGCGCGTGGTATGAGATGTTTCCGCGCTCCGCGGCCACAAATGGCCGGCACGGAACGTTGAACGACGTCGAGGCGCGCTTGCCATATGTGGCCTCGATGGGTTTCGACGTGTTGTATCTGCCGCCGATTCACCCGATCGGCCGGGCGTTTCGCAAGGGCCGCAATAATGCGGAATTCGCGCAATCGGATGACGTCGGCAGTCCGTGGGGCATTGGCGCCGACGAAGGCGGGCACAAATCGATCCATCCGCAATTGGGCACGATGGCAGATTTTCGCCGGCTGATGTCGGCAGCCGAGAAGCATGGCATAGAATTAGCCCTCGACGTTGCATTTCAAACCTCGCCCGATCACCCCTACGTGCGCGAACATCCCGAGTGGTTCCGCAAGCGGCCAGACGGCACGATTCAATACGCGGAAAATCCGCCGAAGAAATATCAAGACATCTACCCGTTCGACTTCGAGACCGACGCCTGGCAATCGCTGTGGCAAGAGCTGAAGAGCGTTTTTGATTTTTGGATTGACGAGGGTGTGCGGATATTTCGCGTCGACAATCCGCACACGAAGCCATTCGCCTTCTGGGAATGGGTCATTCGCGAGATCCGCAGCGAGCACCCGGACGTTTTATTTCTGGCCGAAGCGTTTACGCGGCCGAAGGTAATGTATCGCCTGGCAAAGCTGGGCTTCAGCCAGTCGTACACGTACTTCGCGTGGCGCGATACGAAGTGGGAGTTGACGCAGTATTTCACCGAAATTACGCGTAGCGAAGTGCGGGAGTTTTTCCGGCCGAACCTGTGGCCCAACACGCCCGACATCCTGCCGGAATCGCTGCAAGTGGGCGGCCGGGCGGCGTACATGGCGCGGCTTGTCTTGGCGGCGACCCTGGCGGGGAACTACGGCATCTACGGCCCGCCGTTTGAGCACGGCTGGTCGGCGCCGCGCGAACCGGGCAGCGAAGAATACCTCGATTCGGAGAAATACCAGATTCATCATCACGATTTAGATCGCCCGGACAGCCTGCGTCATTTCATTTCACGAGTGAACACGATCCGCCGCGGCAGCCCGGCCATCGCGCACGGCGGAACCCTCGATTTTCACGAGGCGTCCAACGAGCAAATCATATGCTACAGCCGCACGTCGGCCGACCGCTCGGATGTCGTGCTGGTCATCGTGAGCCTGGATCCGAACTACCGGCAGAGCGCGTGGATTACGTTGCCGTTAGAAGAGCTAGGGCTGCCGGTAAGCCGGCCTTATCAAATGCACGACTTGCTTACAGACGCTCGATATCTGTGGCACGCAAATCGCAATTACGTGGAGCTTGATCCGGGCACGTGCCCGGCGCACGTATTTCGCGTGCGCCGGCGCACGCGGACGGAAAGGGATTTTGAGTATTACCTGTAGTGGAGTGTGCAGGTGCTTGGGTGACTAATTGAATAAGTCCGGCAGCCCCCGGCTTTGCCGGGGGGTTTTCCGACTACGGTCCACACTAAACCCCCGGCAGAGCCGGGTGCTGTCTGCGTTCCCGTATTGGAAACTGATATGGCAACCGTCGAAGCAACGCCTCGAAAGGTGACTGCCCCAAAGGCCGAAACGAGCCTTTGGTACAAGGACGCCATCGTCTACCAGCTCCACGTGCGCGCGTTTCGCGACAGCAATGGCGACGGTATCGGCGATTTCCGCGGCCTGACTGAGCGGCTCGATTACATTCAGGATCTGGGCGTGACGGCCATCTGGGTGCTGCCATTTTTTCCTTCGCCACTCAAGGATGACGGCTACGACATCGCCGACTACGCGAACATCAACCCGCAGTACGGCACGCTGGAGGATTTTCAGTCGTTTCTTGATGAAACGCATCGCCGCGAGCTTCGTGTGATTACTGAATTGGTGATGAATCACACGTCGGATCAGCACGAGTGGTTTCAGCGCTCGCGCCGCGCGGCGCCGGGCTCGCGCTGGCGGAACTGGTACGTGTGGAGCGACACGCCGGAAAAGTACCAGGAGGCGCGGATTATCTTCCAGGACTTCGAATCGTCGAACTGGAGCTGGGACCCAGTGGCGGGCGCGTACTTCTGGCACCGTTTTTACAGCCATCAGCCGGACCTCAACTTCGATAATCCTGAAGTATGCGAGGCGATGTTCGCGGCGCTCGATTTCTGGCTGTCGATGGGCGTCGACGGGCTGCGGCTCGATGCTGTGCCCTACCTGTTTGAGCGCGAAGGCACCAATTGCGAGAACCTGCCCGAAACGCACGCCTTTCTGCGCGAGCTGCGCGCTCACATCGATGCGAAGTTCGGCGACCGGATGCTGCTGGCCGAGGCGAACCAGTGGCCCGAGGACGCGGCCGCGTATTTCGGCGACGGCGATGAATGCCATATGAACTTCCACTTCCCGCTCATGCCGCGGCTGTTCATGGCGGTGGAGCGCGAAGACCGCTCGCCAATCGTCGACATCCTGGAGCAGACGCCGCTGCTGCCGCCGCCGTGCCAATGGGCGATCTTCCTGCGCAATCACGATGAACTCACCCTGGAGATGGTCACCGATGAAGAGCGCGACTACATGTACCGCACGTACGCGGTCGATTCCAGGGCGCGGATCAACCTGGGCATCCGCCGCCGGCTTGCGCCGCTAATGGCCGACAATCGCAGACGGATCGAGCTCATGAACGCGCTACTCTTGTCTCTGCCCGGCACGCCGATTTTGTATTACGGCGACGAGATCGGCATGGGCGACAATTATTATCTGGGCGACCGCAACGGCGTGCGCACGCCGATGCATTGGAGCGGCGACCGCAACGCCGGCTTCTCGCGCGCGAACCCCCAGAGTCTTTATCTGCCAGTGATCATCGATCCCGAATATCACTACGAGGTTCGCAATGTCGAGGTGCAGCATGCCAACCCGCATTCGCTGTTGTGGTGGATGCGGCGCGTGCTGGATCTGCGAAAGCAGTATCCTGCGTTCGGCCACGGCAGTTTCGAGGCGATTGCGTCGGATAACTCGAAGGTGTTCAGCTTTCTGCGCGAGACCGATAAAGAATCGCTTCTCGTCGTGGCGAACCTTTCGCGTTTCTCGCAATACGTGGAGTTGGACTTGTCGCGTTTTCGCGGCCGCACGCCGGTGGAGCTGTTCGGGCGCACGTCGTTCCCGGTGATCGACGAGCGGCCTTACCGCATTTCGCTTGGTCCGCACGGGTTCATGTGGTTCTGCATTGGCTGCCGCGACGGGGACAAAACGGAGACAACGCCGGCCGAACTGCCGACCGTTCGCGTCAGCGGCGGGTGGGTCGGCCTCCTGAAGAGTCAGGGACGCAAAGCGCTCCGCGAGGCGCTTGAGCCGTACTTGCGCCGCCATCGCTGGTTTGCCGGAAAGGCGCGCACTCTGCAATCGACCGATGTGATCGACGTGTTTGAAATGGACGCTTCCTCGGACGAGAATGGGCTGCGCCTGCTATTGGTAAGTGCGGCTTATGCGGAGGGCGAGCCGGACGCATACGTTTTACCGCTAATGCTTGTCGACGAGGCGTGGGCGGCCGACGTATTGATTGAGCATCCACACGCGGGAATCATCCGCTTGGAATCTCCGGAACGGGATCGCACGCTGTTTCTCTGCGAAGCGAGTTGGAACGAGCACTTCTGGCAGGATCTGCTCGCGATCGTCGCCCGTGCTGGACAGCTCAGCGGAAATAAGGGCACGCTGGTCGGAATCCGCACGGCTGCGTTCGCCGAGTTATGGGACGAGCAGGCACTCGAGAATTCGCCGTCGGTGCATGGCGGGGAGCAAAGCAACACGTCGGCCCGGTTCGACGAGCGGTTCATTTTGAAGCTGTTTCGCCGCGTGACGCCCGGCGAGAACCCGGATTTAGAAATTGGGAGAAAGCTGACGGAGCAAGCGAATTTGCCGCACGTGCCCAAAGTGGCCGGGGCACTCGAGTACCGCGACGCGGCCAACCGGCAGATGACGGTGGCCATTCTTCACGAATTCATCCCAAACGTTGGCGACGCCTGGATGTTTACGCTCGACGAGCTAGGGCGGTATTTCGAATTGGTGCAATCCCAGACGCCCGAACCGGCGCTCGTCGAAACAGCCGTCGCGATGAGCTCGACGCCGTCGTCATCCGTGAAATCGTCGTCCGTTACCGGGCTTGAATCGGAATCTGAGCTGGAGATGCCGCGGAAGCTCGAGGAATCGATGCGGCTGGAACCGACGCAGCTGGCCCGCGACATGGTGGGCGCCTATCTGGTTTCGGCGGAGCTACTGGGGCGCCGCACGGCCGAGCTGCATACGGCGCTTGCGCGAATTGAAGGTGACGCCGCGTTTTCGAGCGAGCCGTTCACGCGATTGTATCAGCGCGGGCTGTATCAATCGATGCGTAGCCAGGCCCGAACAACGCTTGAGCTACTGAAATCGCAGTTTCACGACATGGATGACGAAGCCCAGCTGCTGGCTGGGCACGTGCTGGATCAGCAGCATGCAATCTTCGCGCAACTTGGGGAGCTGCTCGCTGATCGGATCGATGCCCGCCGCATCCGCTGCCATGGAGACTTCCACCTCGGCCAGGTCCTGTTCACAGGAAAGGATTTTGTGATTATCGATTTCGAAGGCGAGCCGGAACGGCCCGTGAGCGAGCGGCGCATCAAGGCCTCGCCACTGCGCGACGTGGCCGGGATGCTGCGCTCGTTCCACTACGTATCGTACGCCGCGTTGCGCGGAAAGACGCCCACGCTGTTCATGGAAAGTGCACTGATTCCCAGCGAATCATGGGCCGCTTTCTGGTCGGCATGGTCCGCGGCGTCGTTCCTGCAGGCGTACCTGGCCGAAGCGCTGCCGGGCGGATTTTTGCCGCCCCACCCATCGCAGCTCCGCACGTTGCTCCGGGCTTACCTGTTGGAAAAAGCGCTCTACGAGCTGCGCTATGAACTCAACAACCGGCCCGATTGGGTGAAGATCCCGCTGGAAGGGATTTTGCAATTGGTCCAATAGCATTCCACGACACCGGGGGGGTAACGCGGCGCTTGAATACAACTTACGATGAAAGCAACCCGAGAATTCAATGCGCTGTTGCGAGATTGCAACGTGCAGGCGGCCTACGAGGATGTCACCGGCCGGCGCCGTCGCGCGTCGGTCGATGCCCTTTTGAGCCTGCTTCAATCGCTCGGTATCGAAATCGAAAAGCCGGATCAGGCGACCGAAATTTTACGCGTTCGCCAGCATGCGAGGTACGTGCGGGGAATCGAACCGGTTCATGTAGCGTGGAACGGCGCGCCGCGACCCATTTCGATCACGCTTCCCGCGACGTTTGGCGGCGGGGAATTCGATTACCGACTCGAATGCGGGCCCAAACTAATCGAACGCTCGGTCCGGTTTGAATCGCTGCCGCTTTCGGCGGAGAACGGTATCCGATCTAGCGATTTCGTAAGCCGCATGCTGCCCCTGCCTGGAGATTTGCCATCGGGATATCATAAGCTTCGGCTTATGGCGGAGGGCAGGATCTTTGAGGCGATCATCATCTCGACGCCACGCAAGGCCTTTGTGCGTGGTGATGCACAAGCCGCGGCAAACAAAAGACATCGATCAAACGGCGAAGCGAGACGTGACCGAAGATGGGGCATTTTTCTGCCGCTCTATGCGCTGCGCACACGGCGCGACTGGGGCGTAGGCGACTTTACGGATCTCGGCGAGCTGATGGATTGGGTTGGAGGGCTGGGCGCGTCGGACG
>DASXWB010000506.1:0-3160 GCA_036503915.1 Lacipirellulaceae bacterium
CCTCTCGCCCAATTTAGAGATTAAAACCGCGCACTGCGAGAGGCAAAACGCGCGTCATGCCGCGCGGCGGATTTCGCCCGTCGCGGGGGAGATTGCGGCTAGTACGCAATCGATTGCATCCGGCATGATGATCCGCAAATAGTCCATCGCCTCGCGGCCGTTGTCGCTTGAATGGACCACGTTGCAGTGCTGATCGGCTGCCACGCCATGGTTGAACGCGTCGCGAAGCTGCTCCTTGCAAAGCAGCCGGGCATTCGCCACGAAAGGGAACCGGCGCCGTTGACGGCGCGTGAGAGGAATCGGTGCGCGGTCGAATGCAACAATCGCCGCGATGGGCGGGCCGCCCGAAATGGGCCACGGTCCCCGGCCCCAATTCCCGCCGCGAATACTGCGTGCGACACGCGTTGAGGCAGAAGCATCGATCCGCCGGCTGGCGACGACATCAAAACCATACGATTCGATTAACTTTGCGGCCCGCTCTATGCCGCCGCGTCGCAGCGCCTCCTCGCGGACCAGGAAAACGGCAAGACGATCATCGGCCGCAGGGAGTTTTTCCGGTTGGCGAAGCAGCGAACGCACCCAGCGATTGTGGCGCGCCAGGCGAACGAGCATGTCATGCGGCGGCCGCCAGCCCTGCGAATCGAGATAGCCATCGAGGTCTTCCAGCGTCACCGGCACGTCGATCCCAAGTTCGTGTGCGAGGCGACCAAGGACGACCGAGTAATTGTGATCCGATCGTGAATTGATCGGCGTTCCCAAGCGCGATGGGATGCCCGCTTCGACTCCCTTGTGGTAAAGCGCATGATAAGCCAGGCTCAGGAAGTGCTCGCGCGGCGCCGGCACGTGGCACATATGGCGATGACGCGCGGCGCGATCAAGAAGCCGTTCCGCTAGATACGGCGGGTAATACGGCATGGCGCGATAATCGGCCCCTGGAAGCCCGGTGACCGAATAAACATCGATCGGCTGGATCCCGGGTCCCGCATCGAGCATGGCATGAACGGATTCAAGTCCGGCGTCATCTACCAGCAAATCAATGTCTTCGCCCCCTGGTAGCTGCGGCAACTGCTCGAACCAGCGCAGAACGGCATGCCGGACGCCGCCGGTCTCGACGCGGCGCAAGAAGCCTTCAATTCCCAGCGCGTGCGGTATGTAGCGCCGCGCTCCTTGTTGCGGGCGCGGCCGGCGAACGCGGCAAACCACAAGCCGCGGCCCAAGGACCCTACGGCCCTGCCGATCTTGAACGATGCGTTTCACGCACACAAATCGCGGCCATGCCAGCCGGCCGAGCGCCCACTGCCAAAACCAAATCAAGACCGCAAACCAGCACAGTGGCGAACCGGTCCACGGCAAAACCACATAGCGCGCGTGCCGGACATTGCGCCACCGACAAACGCGCAATGCCGACCAGCGGTGAAGAATGAGCACATCGGCGTTGTTCTGCCGCACAACACGCGGGGATACTCTCAGCGCAATAGAACTGCCAAGCGAGGGAAAGGTCCGCACAATCGCGCGTCGGCGGCTTTCATCGCGGACGACAATAAGATGCTTCGCAAAGCCGGCCGCACGCAGCGATTCCCCGAGCGTACCGTTCGGCGCGTCGAATTCGATCACCCGCGAGTGGTCTGGCCAGATGTCGTCGAATGGCATGCTGCGCTCGCTTGCTCCGAGCAGCCGTCGCGGAATTCGTGAACCGAAGTCTTGCGACTTCGGCTACGCGACCGCCAATCACGCGGCTCGGCGCATTGGTGTGGTATCCGAAATGGCCAGTACGCCGGGCGTGTCCAGTGCGCTGTCTGCTTCCGCGTCGGGCTGCGGCAAGGCATGGTGCAGTTCCCAAAGCTTGGCTTGCTTCAGGAAAGCGTAGTACGCCGTATGGACGCAAATCTGAAAGCCAGGAACGCCGTCCAGAAATCCCAGCCGCAAAAAGTACAGTTGCAGGAAGCGAAGCGGCGCGCGGGTCAGCATCGAGAAAAAGCTCGGCCGGCGGCCCGCATCACGCAGATTGAGCGCTCCCCAACTCGCGTAGCGGTTGAGCTTGTACACGTACTTGTCGGAATCCCACATCGTAAAGTGCAGCATCGAGTGTTTCAGCTTGCCGACGCGGCTCGCCGGCAAGTCGATCTCGGAATGGACCCAGCGGTCCTTGTAGCGGCTCATGTCGCGCCGAAACAGCCGGATCACCGCATCCGCGTTCCACCCGCAGTGTTTGATTTGATAACCCAAGTAATGACCGGCCCGGTCGATCCAATACCCGTACTTGTCGGGCGGCGGTGAGTCGAGCAATTGCCGCACTTCTGCCGCCAACTCCGGTGTGACACGCTCGTCGGCGTCCACCAGCAGGATCCACTCATGCCTGGCTTGCGGGATCGCCCAATTCTTGAAATCCGCCGAGTTGATGTACTCACGCTCGATGACGCGGCAACCGCCAATGTCGCGGACGATGTCCAGCGTTCCGTCGGTTGACCCCGAATCGGCAATCAGAATCTCGTCGGCGATGGCGCGCACCGATTCGATGCAAGGCCGGATGTTCCGCCGCTCATCCTTGCATGGAATGAGCGCGGTGAGTTTTGCTGCCATGAAGCCCCCTGGCTGTTCGATGAGAATCGGCGAGATTAGGATGCGCACCACGGCGCTATCTATTGCATATCGGCACCCGAGTCTCCCGTCTTGACGCCGCGCCGCGTGCTGAAACTGCATGCCGCCATTGCTAGCGAGCGAGCCTTGATCAAGCGCTCGGGCTGGTGAACCGATACAACAGATTATCTGGAGGTGCGCGCCTCGCGACGAAGCCAATACATGTACGCATTCGTGCACATCGAAAAAACGGCCGGCAGCTGCCTGAACACGATCCTTCGCCGCTCGTTCGGACCGCGGCACTGCGACGTCCGGCTGCCACTTGCCAAGCGAAAAGCCGACCATCGCGACTGCAAAGCATGCGTCGACGCGGCCGATCTGCGCCGCGTGAGGCTCGTGTATCGGAACTTGCGCGGCATTTCCGGGCACAACGTGAAGCCCTATGCCGACTTGCACGACGAGTGCGCCCATATCGAGTATTTCACGATACTGCGCGACCCGGAGCGCCGATTCCGGTCGCATTTCCTCAACCGCGGCGACGGCAACCTGCGCGACGACTTCGAGCGCTGGCTGGCGGCCGATT
>DASXWB010000507.1:0-8752 GCA_036503915.1 Lacipirellulaceae bacterium
CGAGTCACTCCGATCGAAGATTCGCCGTGGCGAAGACTCGCAATTGGCAGTTTCGGAGAAACTGCCCTACGTGGATGATTGCTCCGGCAAAGTCGGCACGAGTCTGCCGCGATATACCGGCCACGACGCCGCGTTGGGCGACCGTAAATTCATCGACGACATGACCGTGCCCGGGATGCTTTACGGCGCCGTACGATTGGCCGTCCATCCCCGCGCGAAAGTGCTGGCGATTGACCCCAGTCGCGCGCTGGCGCTTGAGGGCGTTCATCGCGTAGTCACGGCGGCCGACGTGCCCGGCGATCGCTACGTCGGCCTCATCGAACGCGACTGGCCCGTGTTTGTGGCGATTGGCGAGGAGACTCGCTGCACGGGCGACATCATCGCGGGCATCGTCGCCGATAGCCAGCGGCTCGCGCGAAAGGCGGCCAAGCTCATTGACATTGAATACGAGGTCCTTGAGCCGGTGACTGACCCAAACGAGGCGCTCCAGCCGGGCGCGCCGCTGGTGCACCCGGAGCGCGGCACGAATTTGCTGAGTAAGTCCGTGCTCAAGCGCGGCAACGTCGAAGAGGCGTTTCGCCGTTCGGCGCACGTGATCGAGGACACGTATTACACGCAACGCATCGAGCATTTGTTTCTGGAACCGGAGGCGTGTATCGCGGTGCCGAAGGTGTCAGGTGATAGGTGTCAGGTGTCAGATTTGCGCCCCGACACCCGACACCCGACACCTGACACCTCATTGCCACGCAGTTCAGCTCATGTCTGCGTGGACTCAATACTGGTTTACACGCAAGGCCAAGGCGTGTTCGACGACCAGCGGCAGATTGCCTCGGTGCTCGGCGTTAAGCGTGAGCGCGTTCATGTGGAGCTGGTGAGCAACGGCGGTGCATTCGGCGGCAAAGAGGACATGTCAATCCAGGCGCAAACCGCGCTCATGGCCTGGCTCATAGGTCGGCCGGTGAAGCTTACGCTCACGCGCCTCGAAAGTTTTCACATCCATCCGAAGCGGCACCCGATTGAGCTTAATTACAAGATCGGCTGCGACGCGGAAGGGCGCATCACGGCAGTGAAAGCACGCATCGTGGGCGATAAGGGAGCGTACGCGTCGGTGGGCGCCAAGGTGCTGGAGCGCGCGGGCGGCCATTGCACTGGCCCGTATCGCGTGCCGGCCATCGACATGGAGTCGCTCGCGGTTTACACGAACAATCCGCCCTGTGGAGCGATGCGCGGCTTCGGCGCTAATCAGGCCGCGTTTGCCATCGAAGGCCTGTTAGATCGGCTGGCGGAGCGCGTTGGCATCGACGGCTACGACATCCGCGAACGCAACATCCTGGAGCCAGGCGAAGCTTTCGCGACGGGTCAGTTGCTTAGCAAGCCGTTCGGCTTGCGAAAGACGCTGGAAGCGGTGAAGGACGCCTACAAGAACGCACGATACGCGGGGATCGCCTGCGGCATCAAGAATGTCGGCATCGGCAACGGCATGCCGGATATCGGCCGCGCGGCCCTCACCGTCGAGGATGAGCGCACCGTGCACATCCGCACGGGCTTCACGGAAATGGGCCAGGGGCTATTCACGATTTGCATTCAGTTCGCGGTCGAGGCCACGGGACTGCCGCCGAAGGTGTTCACAAAGGTTTCTGCCGACACGACGCTCATGCTCGATTGTGGCCAAACGACCGCCAGCCGTGCCACGGTGCTGGCGGGCAATTCGATTGCCGAAGCGGGAAAAGCGCTGCGAGCCGAACTGGGCCGGGGCAAGACGCTTGCTGACTTGGTGGGCCAGACGTTCCACGGCGAATGGATCTGCAACTACACTTCGAAGCTCGGCAAGGACCTTGATAAACCGGGCGGACCGAAAACACATCTTACCTACGGCTTCGCCACGCAGGTGGCAATTCTTGATGATCACGGGCGGCTCGTGAAAATGATCGCGGCGCACGACGTCGGCCGCGTCATTAATCCCACGCAGCTTGCCGGGCAGATGTTCGGCTCGCTGCACATGGGGATCGGCTACGCGCTCACGGAGGATTTTGAGGCTGATGGCGGTATGATTCGCGCCAAAAAAATGAACGACTGCGGCGTGCTGCGCGCACACCAAATGCCGGAGATGGAGCTTATATTCATTGAGGAGCCTGACCCGGAGTGCCCCTTCGGCGCCCGCGGCGTGGGCGAGATTGGCCTAGTGCCAACGGCGCCGGCAATCGCCGGCGCGCTCTACCGTTTCGACGGCGTGGCCCGCGCGCGACTTCCCATGCGCGATTCGCCGGCAGCGGTGGCAATCCTCAAACCGAACGCTCAGCGTCAACAGTAGGGCGGGTGCTTGCACCCGCCCAATAACATACGATTCGTGTGCACGGCGGGTGCGAGCACCCGCCCTACCCTATGACTCGCCGAATTGGTGTGATCCTTGCCGCCGGTCGTGGCCGGCGCATGGGCCGGACGAAACAACTCGTCGAGTGGCGAAGCGCCGATGGCCCAAAGCCGCTTGTCGTCGCCGCCTACGACACCGTCCACGCACTCTGCGACGAGATGGTAGTCGTTTTAGGGCATGATGCTGACGCCGTCGCAGCAACACTAGAAAACCGAACATTTCACCGCACGATGAGCGATCCTGACGCGCCTATGTTCGAGTCGATCCGAGCCGGCCTGCGCGCCGCGCAAACCATCGACCGTGCCGCAGTGGTCGTGCTGCAACCGGGCGATCATCCGGAAGTCGCCTCGGCCACGCTCACCCTACTTGCCGACTGGTCGCTGAAACGCCCAGTCCAAACGATCATTCCGGAATACGGCGGGCGAGGCGGGCATCCCGTGCTGATTCCGGCTGCCGTCGCGGCGATCCTTGTTGCCGCGCACTGCCCGACCGGGCTGGGCGACTTCTGGCTAGCCAATCCAGATCTCTGCATCCGGCTGCCCGTCGACGACCCGGCGATTGTTCGGGACATCGACACAACGGAAGATTTGGCGCTTTGAGACGGTAGACTTCAACGCAGAATGGCCGGATTGCTACAATGCGGCTTGCAGAGACCCATGCAATGAGCAATTCGCATCCGCCCGATTCGACGTCGACTGTGCCGCGCCCGGAGTTCATGGCGACGCTGGGGTTGCTGCCGCCTTACCAAGCTGCAGATGTCGAGAAGGCGTATCATGCCAAGTTGAAGCAAATCCGGCCCGATCTGGGCGGCGATCGGCAGGCGTTTTACGACGTGCAGAACGCCTACATGCGGGCTAAAGAATACGTCAAGATCCGCGGCGATCGGCGCGGCTGGATTGCCAAACAAGTCGACGCCTATGTGGGCGTGCAGGAAGTCATCGACCGGCTCAAGCAATTCGGCGCCGAGATAGAAGTCGAGGCGGTAGACTGGTTGAAAAAATCGTTCGGCGATCTGGCCCAACTCACCGAGTCAGTAACCAGCGTCCGGCTTCGTGATGCAACCAACGGCGATGAAATGGTGGAGTACATGGTCAGCCAGCACGATCGGCTGCTCGAGCTGCGGCGGTTGGACCTGGCCGGATCAACGATTTCGGACGGCTCAATTCGACAATTAGGCGTCTTTCGCCGGCTCGGCGAACTTGACGTGAGCGCAAGGCGGCGGCTACCGCGCGCACGCTGCACCCGACGAGGGTTTATTGATAATCCGTGCCGTCAGGCATCCTTGAAATCACGGCGTCGGCCCTTGCACCCGCCCTACGAGATCTCGACGTGGATCTTGGTGAACTCGGCGGGAGTTGCGCTCCAGGCGGCGAGCGCTTCGCCGGCCTGCTGGAACGGCACAACGTGAGTCACGACGTCGCTTACGGGAAACGTGCCCTGCTCCAGGTACGCGATCACGTCGCGAAAATCGTCGGATAGGGCGTTGCGCGAGCCCATGATGTCGAGCTCGCGCTGCACGATATGGCGCGCATCGTACTCGACCGGCTTCTTGGCATAACCGATGTACACGACGCGGCCGCCGAAGCAGGCCTCGTCAACGGCGGCGCGAAATGTTTGCGGCAGGCCGACCGCCTCGATCAAGACGTGCGGCCCCTGGCCAGCGGTCAGATTTTGAAGCTCGGCATGCAGGTCGGCCGTCGCCGAGTTGATCGTGTGTTTCGCCCCGACTTTGCGCGCGACCGAGAGCTTGCGATCATCAACGTCGATTGCAATCACGTCCGCGCCTTCGTTCGCGGCGGCCGCCAGAACGCCCAGGCCAATCGCGCCGCATCCGAATACGGCAACAACATCGCTCTGATTGACGCGGCCGCGCTTCACGGCGTGGTAACCGATCGTGAGCGGCTCGACGAGCGCCATTTCGCGCAGCGAAAGCTTTTGCGATGTGTAGATCATCTGCCATGGCACGGCGATCAGTTCGGTCATGCCGCCTTCGCGCTGCACGCCGAGCGTTTCATTGTCGCGGCAGCAATTCGGCCGCTGTTGCAAGCAGGCAGTGCAGCGCCCGCACGGCTTGTAAGGATGCACGAGCACGTCCTGGCCGACGCGGAACTCGCGGGGAACGGCCGAGCCGAGTGCTTCAATCGTGCAGCCAAGTTCGTGGCCCGGAATCCGCGGATAACTCACCAGCGGATTGACGCCGCGAAACGTGCTCAAATCGGTGCCGCAGAAGCCGGCGGCGCGGACACGTAGCAGGACTTCGGCCTCGCCCAGCGTAGGTTCCGGAACATCGCGGAAGGACGTCACACCTGGTGAATTGATGACGAAGGCTTTCATTCCTGGGGCTGGGTGCGGGGGGCTGGGGATTGCGGTAGTTAGAGTCGATACGCTTCGATTGCCGTGCCGCCGAAGATGCGAGCTTGTTCGTCGCGTGACAGCTTCTCACAAAAGCGGCATACGACGTGATACCATTTTTCGTAGCTGCTGGCGACGAGGCAGACCGGCCAGTCGCTGCCGAACATGACGCGGCGCGGGCCGAAGACATCTAGCACCAATTCCAGATAAACGGAAAGCTGCGCTTCGCTCCAGCTCGTCCAGTCGGCTTCGGTCACCAGGCCCGAAATTTTACAGAAGACGTTTTCACGTTGTGCGAGATCGCGGATGTTGGTGCGCCACGGCTCAGCGACTTGATCTTTGGCGCGGGGTTTTGACAGATGGTCCAGCACGAACACCTGTTTCGGATGGCGATCGATGAACTCGATAGCCTGCGGAAGGTGGCGCTCGTAGATGAGGATGTCGTAGGCCAGACCATACTCGGCGAGTAGGCGCACGCCCGCATTGAAATCGTCACGGAGGATGAAACGCTCGTCCGGCTCTGCCTGAACGATGTGGCGGATGCCCTTCAATTTGAGCTGTTCGGCCAGGCGGTCGAGAATTCCTCGTACGTTCGGATCGGCGAGAGGCACCCAGCCAACGACGCCCTTGAGAAAATCGTGCTCGTCGGCCAGGTCGAGCAGCCAATTGGTTTCCTCCAGAGTTTGTTGAGCTTGAACGGAGACTGCGCCATCGAAGCTGGAGTTCTCGAGCTCTCGTTTGAGGTCTGATGGGAGGAAATCGCGGCGGATTGCCATCATCGACTCGTCGATCCAGTCGTATTTGGCGGGATCGTATTTCCAGAAGTGATGATGGGAGTCAATTTTCATGTGGCGGAGATGAGCTGCCAGCGCCGCACCCCGAACCCTCCCCTAGCCCCTCCCTAAAAGGGAGGGGAATTTTTTTTACCGGCTGGCCCGCTCGCGTGATCCGCAGCAATTGACGCGCAGACTGAGCGCGTGGGCCATGGCGGCCTTCACTTCCAGTGTGCGGTTGGCCGCGGCGGCGTCGTTCGAGTACACGACTTGCACGTGATTCGACTTGTGCTGGGCCATCATTTGGTCGCGCGACACGCCGTAGAGAACGGCATGCATGATCGGCCACTGGGGCGTTGTAGCGTTCCAGCGGCGCTCGGTTTCCTCGCGCGGCAATAAAATCGCCGCTCCGCGGCCGATGTCCATGGCCAGCTCATCGTTCTCCACGTAGATTCGCGACCAGACGATCTCGCCCGGCTTGGAAATGCCGCGCAGCGTGCTGCCGCCGTTGGGGAAATACATGGCCGGTTGGCGAAAGCCTTCAGCGCCGGCCCAGCCACCCTCGAAATGCGCCGGTGGCGCTGAGCCGCTGATTTCGAAGACCCAGACGTAGTCCTTCGTCGTGCCAGACCGGTCGATATCGGCCCAGCGCACATCATGTAGTGTTGTCTCGACGGGCTGATTGGTGGCCCGTTGGACGCGGTTGGTGATCCAGGCGTCGAAGCCGGCGCACTCATCGACCTCGTTGAAATGCACCAGCGGCTCGCCGTCGTGTAGCACGCGCTTGCCGTCGCGGCTGCGAACCGGCGGCCGATCGGAATTGTTGAGCGTTCCTTCCACGAGGTCGCTGGCCGGCAGCAAATCCTTGAGCCCCTGTTGATACTGGATGCCGACCAAATCGCAGCCGAAGTCGTCGGCGATCCGCAGGGCGGCGACATACATCTTGCATTGGTCTTGGATTTGCTCATCGGTGAGATCGGTCTCGTGCCGCGGCCCGGTGTGAAATTTCATGCCGCGACCTTCGAGCCACTTGCGCACGGCGCGAGCTTCGTCATCCGGCACCTGCGTCGTCTCGTAAAATAGCGCCGATTGGCTGAGCCGCTCCTTGAACATGCCGGTCCGGTGCAGCAAGTGATCGGGAATGATGGCATTGAACATTCCCATGCAGCCTTCATCGAAAACGCCCATGATTGCCTTGTCGCGCTCAAGCGTCTGGGCAAGTTTCCGCCCAAGCTCGACCGAATCGGAGGCAAGTTTGCATCTTTCGTACGGCACGACGTGCGATCTGTCGTGCGCAACGTGCCCGCCGGATAGCCACTCGCGGAGCCGGGTCTTGAAATAGTCGTCGTCGAAGCGCTCGCTCCACAGCGTGGAGTAATTAACACCGGCCTTCGTGAGCGATCCGTTGAGATTAAGCATGCCGACCAAGCCCGGCCACTGGCCTGACCAATTGGCTACTGTGAGGATCGCGCCTCGATGCGTCGTTAGGCCGGCCAGCACATGATGCGAGTACTGCCACACGGCCTCGGCAACGATGAGCGGCGCCTCGGGCGGAATCTTACGGAAAACGCTCATCCCCTCGCGCTGGCTGGCGATGAAGCCGTGGCCCGCGCCGGGCCGCTCTTGATGGGCGCGGACGATTTTGTAGCCCGCGTCGGCGACAGCTCTTCCGAGCATCTGCTCCATCTCCTGTTGTGCCGGCCAGCACTTCTGGTTGGCCGACAGGCGCAGGTCGCCGCTGGCGACGAGATAGACCGTCTTTTCATCCGTCCGCGCGGTGGCGTTAGAGGCCATGGTTCACTCCGTGCGTGGCGCAAATCGTGGACCGACCATTCTACCAAAGGCGGGATAGGCGAAGAAAGGAACGGGAGCCTCGCAATCGGCGTCAGAGACGCCTCCCACAGTTTGCCGCGAATACCTACCCAAGATACGGATAGTCTTCCGCCAAAAGTCCCTCTTCCTTCATCGAGCACCAGAACGACTCGGGGACTTTTTTGAGCACCAGCTCGACGTTCTCCGGAACGCGCTCCGGCTGAGTCGTGTTGAGGGCGACGGCAACAATTCCGGGTGCCGACATGCCGAACTGCACACAGGCATGTGCCGGTGAGACGCCGTGCCCTTGGCAGAGCGCAACGAACGATTTGCGCCAGGCGAAGAACTGCTTGTCGGCGGGGTTATCGGGGCTGACAACTCGATAATCGAAGTACCGGCCGCCCACTAGAAAGCCGGCGTGGAACACGGCCGAATTGATGATGCCGACCTGCCGCCGCGTAAGGCTGGCGATAAAGTCAATAAGCTCCGGCGGGTGGCTCATCACGGTGAAGCTGTTGGCGAGCATCACCCAGTCGAGGGCGGCCGCGCGGTCGATCTCTCTCACGGTGCGCCAATCCTTGGCGGCCACTCCGACGCCGACTACCAGCCCCGCATCTTTCAATTCACCTAGCGCGCGGTAGGCGCCGAGGATATCGTCGAAGCGGCGGTCTCGCTCAGCGGGCGACGTGGCAACGGCCAAGTATTCGTCCGGGTCGTGCACTGAGGCGAGCTGAGGCACAAACCGGCCGCCCAGCAACCGGCATCCTTCCTCCCAGCACTCGAAGATGCCGTCGTAACTGATGCACTGCTGAGCATCATGCTCGAGGTTCATCCACACGCCCGGCTCGAAACCGGGCTCGCTGCCGTTGAGCGGAGCGCGCTTCCAGGCCAGCTTGTTATTGATCACCACTTCGTTCGGGGCGATGTCCAAGTGCTCGAGCGCGCGGCCCAACACTTCGAGCGCCATGCCGGCGCCGTATTTTCCCGCAGTATCAATGAAGATCGGCGGCGCGACGTGACGGAACCATTCGCAGATGATCGCCGACTTCGTCTGCGCGGGTATCGACTCAAACGCATTTCCCAGCCCGCTCGTGCCAAACACAATCGGAGGCACGCGCAGCCCCGTCCGGCCAAACGGCCGAAAGTGGTCTTCGGTGATTTTCATCCGTTGCGTCAGCATATCGATTCAGCACCTGACTGTAAGGCGCTTAAATGTCGCTCGAAATGGGCTGCAAGCACATCGGTGTACGTGTCCTGATGCTCCGTCAAGCATTCCCGAAGCTCGCTGCCGAGCGACGGGTCGGTCAGCACCGATCCGAACGTGCAATGCAGAATCTGCCGGCCGGGCGCGTTGAATCCGCTCCCCGGTCCAACATCATCCCAGCGCTCAAGATAGATCTGTTCCAACTCGCGGCCGTTGAGTGCGACCGGCGGCGGCACGCTC
>DASXWB010000508.1:0-5046 GCA_036503915.1 Lacipirellulaceae bacterium
CCGGTCCCAGACGACCACGGTTTCGCGCTGGTTCGTGATGCCGGCGGCAGCAACATCGGTGCGCTTTATACCGGCGTCCGCAAGTGCCTGAACGGCGACGTCACGCTGACTCGTCCAAATCTCCTGCGGATCGTGCTCGACCCAGCCCGGTTGGGGAAAGTGCTGCCGAAATTCGCGCTGCGCGACGCCGGTGATGTTGCCGGCGTCGTCGAAGAGAATGGCCCGCGACGACGTCGTGCCCTGGTCGAGTGCCAAAACAAAACTCATGCGAGCTCCTTATCGCAGCGACGATGGAAACGGCTGGCCTCAGTCCTGCTTACTCCCTGCTTCTCGCTCCCTGCTCTCTGCTTTGCACAAGCGTGCCTTCCTCCATGGCCAAGAGCCGCTGGTAGCGCTCCACAATCTCGCGCGGTGCCAAGCGCGGCAAGTTTGCTGCCAGCGCGACGCTTTCGCACGTTTGCAAGAGCCGCTGCAATCGGGCCTCTTCGCGTTCGAACTTCATGCGCTCTTCGGACAGCTGCTCGACTCGCTCTTTGGAGCGCTGGAGCGCCTTGTACGATGGCAGCGCCGCGACTGTTTCCTCGAATTCGTCGGCCCGGTTGCTGGCAAGTTCGATTGCCAAAGGTGGAAGGTCGGCGTGCAGCTCCGGCCAGATCTCTCGCAATTCCTCCTGCACACGCTCGAGCGAGCGCTCTTCGGTTTCGGTCGCCCTCCGCAGCCTGGAGCCAGCCGAGTTTGAATCGCCTCGCACTTCTCGCAACTTGCGGCGCGCGTCTTCGACGGTTGCGTTCGGGCCGAGGCCCAGCTTGGCCGGAAGCCGCTCGAGAATTGCACGCTGATCGGCGCGTGCGGATTCAATCAACCGGGCGAGTGGGCCCGATGCTTGAATCAATCCTTGGGGATTGGGACTTGCACCTTGGCTGCCTAGCGAGCCGAGAATCCGGCCGAACGAATTGTCGTCCTCATCGTTCGAGCGTCGGCGTCGTGGCCGTGCCTGCCGGCTGTAGCGTTGCAGCAGTGCACCGGTCGTGCGCACGGGGACATCAATTGTGTCGCTCTCGATTATCGCGAAGGCGTGCGCTTCGGCGAACGACACTTGTCCGTCCCGGTTGTAATCGGCCGATCCGATCTCCTCGCCGGTACGCGTTCGGCCGCCCAAAGCGCTCCAGAAATAGCTGCTGTATTCTTCATAGTCGGCCTCGTTGGCGTCAGCGGTGCAACCGGCCGCGCCGCGATTGTGCACTTGAGCAAAGAAGCCGCAACGAGCGTGCGGGGCGAGACCGAGGTCAGCGTCGGCTTGTTGGAAAATCGTGTGGGCAAACCCGCCGGCGAAGCATTGCACCATTACCAGGACGACTTCCACCTCATGCGGCAGCCGATCGAGCCAGCCCGCGAATTCGCTTGCGGACACCGAATCACTTTCCCACATGTAGAAAGAGGTGTCGTACCGATTGCGTTCATCTTCGCCTTCCCGTCGGCGTTCGCGCGCCCTCCATGTTTGACTTTCGTCGTCGTATTCATATTCGTAATCGTCATCGTCGTCGTCGGAGTCATCGGCAGGACCGCCGTGGCCGGTCACGTAAACCAGCAGCCGGTCGCCGGGCCTTAGCTCGCGTGCGAGGTCGCGCATTCGGCGCCGGATCAGAGATTTCTCAGCGGGGCCCGATAGGCCTTGCACCTGATTCGTGCGATAGAACAAGTCCATCGAGTCGGCATCGCCGAACAGCTCGGCCATCATCCGCCGGGCCGGCGGGCAGTTCGCTTCGAAATCCGGGTCGCGGCATTGCAGATCGCGCATGTTATCGTTGCCGTCAGCGAAGTAAACATCGTACCGCGGCTTGTCGGGCCGCTGCTCGGCGAGCACCGATTGCTGGAAAATGACGTTGCGCTCCAGCGACAATTGGTTGCCCGTGGGGCTGTGGCCGCCGCCGATTGTGAGAAAAAAATCCTCCGCCCGGCCCGTCGGCGGGATGCACAGGGCGGCGACCAAAAGGACGAGCGACACTGCGAGACGGTAACGCATACGACTACCTTTTCCGGTACCGATTTTGTCAAGAGTGCGCTGGCGCGCGAGCGCAACCATTCCAATATACCAGTGAACGCCGCGGGTGCTCGATGGTTGCTAGCGAATTTTGCAACTCCGCCATTTTTCAGGCTGAGGTTCGCCAAGCGCGGTGTGCGAAAAGAGCACCGATTCAGCAAGTCTTGCCGTGTGCCGCCCGACCAAGTCGCCACGGCAACATTCGCCACGGCGACCGGCGAGATGGTCAGCCTATGTATAGACGAGCAAGTTTTTGCTGGATGACTTTTTGGCGTGCGTTGTTATTCACGCGGCGCGATATCGATGCGAAGCGGGTCAGTCCAGGCCTTATTCTCGTCGGAGTAATAGAGATAAGCGCGGCTGGCTGGTCCGGTGTAGGTGCCAGGGACCGCTGCGACCATGCTCACGGTCAATTCAACGCGCTCGCGCGCCGGCAGCGAACGCCAATACAGAATCAGATCGCGTCCAAGCACCTCATAGGCGGCAATCTTTTCCGCCTTAACCAATTCCTTGAGCTGATCGTGGCGCACTTCCAGCCCGCCGGGAATTCCCACGATGGCGATCGGTGTGGGCACTGTCTCATCGGATTTGTTGACTACTTTGATTTGCGCCTCCGTTATTTCACCTTCGGTCACCTTGCCATCGGAAATTGCAACCGAAAGCTCCAACTTGCACTCGTCCGACGAATCTGGCTTGGTGGCGAAGTAATTGACGGCGATCGAAAAGGGCATTTGAGATCCGCCGGCCATATGGAGCTCAACCTGGTGTCGGCCCGGCGTGAGACATCTGATGAAGTCCGGCAGCTCGATTGCACCTTGCGTGTCGACCGTAAACGCGATCGGCTCGCCTATCGGCTCGCCGTCGACGACCAGTTGCAGCTCGCCCGGCGCCTTGGGCTTGGCGCGAGAGCGGTCGTAGGCCGTGATCGCGCGCAACGCCAACACCGTCGACTGCGTGGAGCCGAAGCGGCCGGCCTTGCAGCATTCGGCCAGGAACTGAATGCCGTTCTCGACTTGCGGGGCGTACGCATCGTGGCCGAGCCAGGCCAGCACGGCAAGCGCGGTGGTCTCGATTTGCAGTGCCTCGCCGCTGCTGCCCACGACGCTGACGGTGGCGCCGCGCAGCGAGCCATCGTCCTGTTGTCGGCCGGCCAGCTTGTCGAGCAAGCGCGCCTCCGCTTCGTTGTTGCCGGCGGCGGCCAGCACATTGGCCGCGAGCGCGATGACATATGTGTTTTCCGTCCGCTCGGCAGCCTCGCGAATCCAAGCGACTTCCATGGCAAAGTCGGCGTCAGCGCCGGCTTCGAGCAGGGCCCAAGTGTTATAGGTATTGGCGACTTCGGAATCGGGCAGCCAAGTATGAAGCGTGGTGGCTTTGCGCGCGAATCCGCCATTGCCGTCGCGCTGCTCGAGGAGCCACTTTTTGGTGCGCGCGAGCATTTGGGGATCGACGTTGCGCACGCGGGCCATGTCGGTGAACTCCATGAGACCGTACGCCGTGAGGGCATCATGACCTGGATCGGCGCCAAACCACTCGTATCCGCCGCCCTTGCATTCGAAGCCGGTGAGGCGTTCGTATCCGGTCTCCAGCATGGCCGCGCTGCGTTCGATCAGCGAAGGATCGACGCCTTGATGATCGAGAAAATACTGCTGAGCCATGACGAGCGGGTAGACTGTGCTGCTGGTCTGTTCGAAGCAGCCGCACGGTTCTTGGATCAGCCGTTCCAATGCCTCGGTCACGCTGGCCAGCGGCGTGGGATAGACAACGGCCTTGGTGCGAATGCTGCCAGCAACGACCGTTTCGGGAATGTCGATGGTTTGCTCGGCCCTTCCGCCGGGCGAAATCAGACCGCCGCGGCCGCGTTCAACCGGGAATCCAAGCGGCTTTACCACGATGTTCCGCTGCACGGTGTCGCTTAAGCTGCCGGCCTTGGAAAAGTGAATCACGGGCATGTTGCCGAACGACTCGCCGATTGGAATGCGGAGCAACTGTCGCACACGACTGTCGGCCGGCAGCTTGATGGAATCGAGGTTGTTATTCTCCATCACGCGGAATGCGGAAACTACCGAAAGGCTTGCATCGAGCGACTCGCTGGTGCTATTGACGAATCCGACGGGCGCGAGCACCACGTCGCCGGCTGTAACTTCCAGCGGGAGTTTCGGCTCGATGTAAAACGGCTCGACGGATTCGATCGTAGACGTGCCGGAGCCAAGCGCGCCAGCCGCGTTAAAGGCGTCGGCGAAAATGCGGAAGCTGGTGACGGCGTCGCTCAAGTCGAACTCGATCGTGGCTTTTCCCGCTTCATCTGTTTTTACCCCGGCGTGCCAGAACAGAGTTTCCGCGAAGTCGATGCGCTCACCGGATTGTCTGTCGGGCCGGACGGCGTGGGCGAATACGCGCACGGCGACAAAATCATTGCGAAGTTCGTGATCGCGGTCGGCAAACAATGACAACTTTCTACGCTCCCCTCCCTCAACTAAGGCGGCCGCAAGTTCGTGCCGCTCCTCGACGAGGTCCTGCAGCCCGGCCGGCGTTTCGGCGGGCGTTGGCTGCCCGGCCGCCATCGCAATGCCGGCATTGGTGGGACCATTTGCAAATTCGCCTGCGGCGAGCGCCTCGTCAAAAGCTTCGCTCTTGTCCTCCGGAATTTGGGCTCCAAAATGTGCGATCTTCACGCCGCTTTGCGGGACTGCTGCGGCGGCGGCCGGGGGTATCGCGCCGTCATGCCGGCCACGGAAAGCCCAGAACCGCCGGTTGAAATCGACGCCGCCCTGTCCGCCGAATCGCGCCTGCTCGTCAGGCGTGGGCATCCGCAGTGCCAGCGCACGCCGTGCAAGGTCGCCGTGCTTCGCGGCAAAGGATGGCACGTCGACAAACGCAAATCGCCGCCAGCCTTGGGTGCCGAGAAGCAAATCGACGGCCGCAGGCGCCTTTGCATTCTCTGGATCGAGATACACATGCGCGTCGGCCAAATCGTTGACGTCAGCTTCGAGCAGCACCATGAC
>DASXWB010000509.1:0-2040 GCA_036503915.1 Lacipirellulaceae bacterium
CACCGCGGGTGAGGACACCCGGCTGCCAATGATTATTACAAACAAATGGCGGCTCGCTTCGAGTACATTCTCGGCTAAGATGTTATCATAAAATCGCCCGGTTGCGTGCGGGCAGCTTTCGAGAGTTAGCGCCATGAGGAGCCAGCGCTCTTTGTCGACGGTGATGATATGCGTCGCGGTGCATGCATTGGTTGCGTGCGCGCCGACTGGGGCAGGGCAGCCTGAGGAGCGTTGGTGGTCGTTGCGGCCGCTCGCCGCAAGCGAACCGCCGTCGGACGGCATCCCGGCTGAATGGAGCGCTAACGCGATTGATCGGTTCATTTATGCGCGGCTGGCCGCGGCCGGGCTGCATCCAAATCCGCCGGCCGACCGGCGCACGCTCATTCGCCGCGTGTCGTATGGACTTACTGGCCTGCCGCCCTCGCCGGAGGAAGTTGACGCCTTTGTTCAGGATCCCTCGCCCGACTCTTATGAAAAGCTGGTCGACCGGCTGCTTTCCTCCCCTCGATACGGTGAGCATTGGGGCCGGCATTGGCTCGATGTGGTTCGATTCGGTGAAAGCACCGGCTTCGAAGTGAACCACGTGATCGACAGCGCCTGGCCCTTCCGCGACTACGTGATTCGATCGCTGAACGAGGACAAGCCGTTCGATCGACTTGTGATGGAGCACGTGGCCGGCGACGTGCTCGCTCCAGGCGATCCGGACGTCGAAATCGGCCTCGCGTTTTTAGTCTGCGGGCCGGTCGATATCGTTGGCAATTCCGACGCGGCGCAGGCGGCCCAAATCCGCGCCGATACCGTGGACGAAGTGATCCGGGCCACCAGCGAGGCGTTTCTTGGGCTCACGGTGGGCTGCGCGCGATGCCATGACCACAAGTTCGATCCGATCTCGCAGCGCGATTATTATCGGCTGTATGCCACGTTCGCCGGTGTGTATCACGATGATCGTCTTGTCGGACCCGCCGAAGTCCTCCGAGAGCGACAGGCCAAGCTCACGGAGCTGGAAGCACAAAAGAACGCACTGCTTGAAAAAAGGAAAGCACACGAAGCCGCCGGAGAAGCCAGTAAGCCGCGCTCCGAACTGGACCGTCAGATTGCTGAAGTGGATCGACAAATCGCAGCGCTGCCGACGTTGCCTTCGCTGCGAGTCGGGCGCTTCGAGCAGCCAGCCGGGCCGCAGCATGTTTTCGACGGCGGCGACGCCACGCGCAAAGGCGACGAGGTCAATCCCGCGAGCATCAGCACTTTGGGCGAAGTCGCGACAGCGTACGAACTGCCGAGTGATGCGCCCGAAAAGGATCGCCGCATCGCGCTTGCGCGCTGGATCGTTGCCGCTGATAATCCGCTTCCGCCGCGCGTGCTGGTGAATCGGTTGTGGCATCACCATTTCGGCACAGGCATCGTCGCCACGCCCAACGACTTCGGAACCATGGGCCAGCCGCCTACCCATCCCGAGCTGCTCGATTGGCTCGCAAGGCAACTGCTGGCTGACGAGTGGAAGCTCAAGTCACTGCATAAAATTATCGTTACCAGCCAAACCTATCGGCAATCAAGCGCGTATCGCGAGCAAGCGGCGCAGGTCGATGCCGACGCTCGCCTGGTCTGGCGTTTTCCGCCGCGACGACTCGCCGCGGAAGAAATCCGCGATACGATGCTGCTCGCCGCCGGAAAGCTCGATGAGCGGCCCGGCGGTCCCGGCTTTCGGCTGTACGAATACACGCGCGATAATGTCGCCACGTACACGCCGCTGGAAACGTTCGGGCCCGAGACGTACCGGCGCTCGATTTATCATCAGAACGCCCGCGCGTCGGTGATCGACCTGCTCACCGACTTCGATGCGCCCGATTGCGCATTCTCCAGCTCGCGGCGAACGAGCACGACCACGCCGTCGCAGGCGCTCGCGCTGATGAACCATCGATTCACAATCGATATGGCGGAAGCACTGGCTGCGCGTCTCGTGAATGAAACGAACAACGATGACCATGGAGCTCACGTTCGACGAGCGTTTGAGTTGGCGTTCACTCGGGAACCGGTGGATGC
>DASXWB010000510.1:0-11458 GCA_036503915.1 Lacipirellulaceae bacterium
GTTATCAGCCAGAAGAAATGGGTTTCCGGCAACGAACGCCCAGTCGCCAGCGCGAACCGAATCGCTGTCGCCCAACTCCGCCGCCGGAAACTCGCCGTCGCCCAGGAGCTTGATGAGCGCCACATCGCCGCCCGGATCGAGACCTACGAGCACCGCATCGACGAGCCGTCCATCCGCAAGGCCGCACTTCATGGCCGGGCCAGTTGGTGCGACGACATGAAAGTTGGTGAGCGCGTAGCCATCGGACGAGATGACAACGCCAGAGCCGCCGCCTTGTCCTTGGGCGTCAAAAATTGCCAGCGTGGGACGTGAAATGCGCGCGATCGTCTCGATGCGTTTGGCTTCGGCCGTCAGTACCGCCTCGTCCGGGCCGGTCGCGGCCATGGCAGACCGCGTCACCAAAAGCACGGCGGCAGACAACACGAATCCGAGGCGCGGGTTCACTTGATGAGCCTCGCTTCGCAAAGGTTGAGCCAGTCCCCCGTATCGAGATTCTGACCAAAATCGACGATGATCTTCAGTCGCTTGACTCCCGCAATGTCCAATTTGATTTCACGCGGCGCCTGCCCTCCGTCAACGTCGGCAGTCAACAGCGACCGGTCATCGCCGTGAATCAACAGCTGTACATCGCCCGTTGCCCTCGTGACAGGCTCGATGCCGGCGATCGCGACGAATTGCTTGAAGCCCGGCGGCAGACGGTAGACCAACTCCGTTCGGCTGCGAATCGCGAGGCCCTTGCTGAATGACTTGACGTCGCTGCCCGAAGCGCTGGAGCCGTTGATATGTAGCTCGAGAGGCCCGCCGAATGCCGATTGATCGAGGCGAACCTGGCCATACTTAGCCGCCGATTCAGCGGCCACCGCCAGGCCCACGAGCGGCGTCCACCGCTCGAACACGGGCTTCAGGTCGCTGAGATAAACGATCTTGCCTGCGGAAAAGTCGGCGAGGTAAACGTCAGCAAGCGGCCAAGTGAGTTTAACTCCGGCAGCCGTCTCGATTTCAAGCGATTGATCGCTCAATCGCACGTCAGCGGCAGCGGCGCGCAGACCCGTGTGTCCATGCAGAATGCATCGCGGCTCCCGCTCGGAAGCTGGCTGCTTGCGGAAATAGACCCAGCCTGCCACGTTGGCACGATCGGCGCGCATGGTCTCGCCATCGTACTCAAATCCGATTTTCTTCGGCGTTATGTCGCCCAGAACACCTTCGTGGTAATCCAGGCTTTTGCTTTTACGCTTTATGGACACGAGGATGTCGCTTGCGAAATTCTGCGATCGAATTTCCTCCCATTGTTCTTCAATTGCCGGATCGAAGCGCTCCAGGCGGACAGCAACGACTTGCTTCAACGGCAACGTCATCGTTGTTTTGTTCGTGGGCGGCGGGACATCAATTTCGACGATGACCGTTGTTTCGTGCGTCTGGAATTCCTTAATTGGAAGCGTCGTGCCATCCGTCAGTTCCACAAGCCCGCCATACATTTCATCGCTCGCGGCTGATGGGGTCGGCGACGACCAGCGCAGCGAAACGAGCTTTTCGGTTTGCAGTCGCATTTCTTCATCGGCCCGCACAATGATGAGATTTTCGCCTCTCCACTCGCGTAATTGGCCGGCTATGGACGAGCCATCCAGGAGCGTAGCGGTCACGTCCTGGGAGCTAGCCAGGTTCGGCAAGGCCGCGATGGCGGCGACCACAAGAATTCGGACGATGGTTTGCAATGGAGACGTTCCGTTCTCGGAAGGATATCGTCTACCGCTGTGAGTCAAGAGCGTAGACCGACTGACGCGTCCGATCCACGTGGGGAAGGTGGGATTGCAGGCAGCTCATTGATTTTCGGACGACTCCTCGGCCGCAAGGCGACGAAAGTATTCTTCAATTACTTCTCGATAGTGTGAAGGAAACTCGCGGCCGATTTCTTGCAGGGCTTTTTCACGATCCTTATCATCGAGGTTGCCCCAGCCGGTGCCGCGTCCGATGTCGCGCCGCTCCACGTCACCTGGCGCCTTGAGCTCCGCGCTCTGGCTATCTTGCATTGGCGTCCCGCTGGGCGCGCCGCCCTGGTTACCCGACGACTGGGACTGCTGTTGTTGCTGCAACTGGTCTTCGACTTTCTTGATAAGCTTATCAAGCGATTCGATGACGCCATTCTCGACACTCTGTACGCGCTCGCCGGAATTGCCGAGCGCCAACCGACGACGGATGTCGGCCATTCGCCGCGAAATATGATCGAGCGACTCATCTTGCAAGCCGGCCAGGTCTTGCCGCATGAGATCGGCCAACTTCTGAAACCGCGCCGGCAGTTTATCCTCTTGTTGAAGCAATTGGCCCAGCGCGGCATCCGCTTTGTCTGCTTGAACCAACCGATGATGGGCGACCGCTCGGTAGAATAACAAGTCCTCCGGTGCGACTACGTCCTTGGTGGCCAGGCCTTCGGTCCATTCCAGCGCTTCATCGTAATAGCCCTGTTGCACCATCCAGCGCGCCAGATAGAGTCGCATGTTATTGCGCACAAGTTCTGGCGTCGCGCTGTCGGCTAACCAGGCGAACTCCGGCAGCGGACCAGGCTTATGAAAACCGGCGCAATGAGCGACGAGTGCGCCGACGCGTTCGTCCGTCTTGGCGAGTGACTGTGCCAATCGGTCCAGCAAACTGGTCTGAGGATTATTTTCCGTCTCACGCCACAACTCATTGACCGCAGCTTGTCGATCGGGCGAAACGCCTGCCGAATTCAGATGCTCCGTGAGGCGCGCATAGACCGCCTCGGCAGGTACCGGCTGCCACGTCGGCTGAGCAAAAAAATCGCCGTCGGCACTGCCCATTGCTTGGGCCAGCCTGCCGGCGGCAAGCGTAGATAGAGTGGCGAAACCAATGAGCCAGCGGGTTGCGACTTTTTCGGTCATCGGATCAACTTTCTTCGTTGGTCAAAGCGGGTGGCCACTACCCGTTCGGCCCCGCCCAGGCTCAATTCTATTATCCCCCGCCCTGGCAATCTGTCCAACGGTTTAAGATTCAACCAAGGTTGTCATCGGCATTTAGCTGCGTCAGGCCGCATACTCGGCCGATCCATTCTGCCCAATACTTACTTTTGTGCTATTGTGCCACAGCCGGTCGTCCTGAAAACATATCAATCGTTGCGTCCTTGTTCCAGGTCGGCGGTAGCCTTGTAAACCCGCTCCTGCCGCTCGGCGAGTTGCCGCAAAGCCTCCAGCAAGTCGGCTGTTTCCGCTTGCTCGCCTTCGATCATTTCGCCGAATCTCTTTGTGCGCTGGTTGATGCGCATTTGCAGCGCCCGGATCATTTTCAGCTCGGCCAGCTTATGGACAAGCGTCGGCTCGGTTGGCTGGCCCGCAGCGGCCGGCTGGCCGGGTGGCGTGCGATTCTTTTCCAAGTCTTTGCGGGCCTTCTCCAGCGCCGCAATCACCTCTTCCAGCGCGGTAATGATTTCCGCTTCTACTCCTTGCGTGATTGGTCCGACCTTCGCTGCCCCGAGCCACTCGGCCACCAGGCGCATATCGTCGCGCATCTGCTCGACCGCCTCTGGAAAGGCGATGGACGAACCCTCTTCGCGCAGCAGCAAGAGCGCCTTGTCGGCCTCTTGGACGATCTGCAATTCATGGCGGCTGAGTCGAGCTGCCTCGATCTCCTCATCATGGTCGCGCTCGGCCGTAGGCACGCTGTTGAGCCTTAGCGTGCCTTCGTAGACCACAATCTGCGATTCAAGCATTTTTCGAAAGCGGGCCACAAGCTGCGTCAACGTGCGTTCAAGCTCTTCTTCCCGAAGCTGCCGCAGGATGCGTTCCAACTCCGCCTTCGCCTGCTCGAGCTCGCGCACTGCCTCACGCTGTCGATCCGCGGCGCCTTTTCGTTCGGCTTCGTCCAACTTTTTTTGGGCCTGTTCCATCTGTTCGGCCGCAGCGCGCAGCCGCCGGGTCGCCCGGTCCGCGGGGTCAGTTGGCTGCTGCGAGGACGGTTCATCAGCGCTTTCGCCTTGCGACGGCTGGCCCGACTGGCTCTGCTGCGGCTCACCGGGTTGGGATGGCGACGATTTGCTTGGTTCGGACTTATCTGACGACTGACCGCTGCCGGATTGAGGTTTGGATGATTGAGAAGCGTTCTTTTCGGATGACTGACCTGGTTTCGAGGATTCGCTCGACTTGGATTGTTCACCCGATTTCGATGACTTGCCACCGGAATCGTCCGATTGGTTGCCCTCAGATTTTTCCTCGCCTTCGGCTTCTTTTTCCTTCGAAGCCGGTTCTTCATTGGGCTTCGTCTCGACTTCGGTCTGGTGAATTTTGCCGCCCAGCTTCCCGGTGTCGGTGGCGATCCGTTGTTGATCCTGTTTGAGTCCGCCGAACTCGTCGCCGCCTTCGGTTCGAGCCCGGACGCCTCGTTGCATTCGAATTAAGCGGCCGACCTCCTTCAAGTATTTGCGCACGCGATCGCGCTCGGAAGCAAGCTCTTTGTCTCGGTCGGCCTTCAAAAGCAGATTAAGCAGCGAATCAAGTTCCTTCTGCAACTCCGTCTGATTTTGCGCGGCTGCGGACAGACGTTCATTCTCCAGAAGGCTTACAGTCGCTTCAAAACGGACGTTGATATCCTGCTCGCGGCTTTGCGAGATCGCCTCGCGCAGGAGCCGAGCGCGGCGGGGGTCGGTCGATGCAGACAACTCGGCCAGCCTGGCGAGCACTTCTTCAAGCCGCTTAAAGCGATCGGCGAGCCGACCCTGTTCAACCGAAAGTGCCGCATCGCCGGCTACGGGAACCACGTCCGCTACTTCATCTTGGATGGGCGTGTCCTGTGAGAAAACAAGCGTCGAATCGCCGAGCAGCGCGAATACGACAAAGAATCGCACGCCAAGGCGCGCCGGCGCAATGCCATAACCACAAGTTGTGCGCCCCGTTCGCGTTGTGAGACTCGACATGATTTTGTCTCCCTTGCGCCTTCGCGCCTTTGCGTGAGACCCATCCTCATTCTTCTTCAAACAAGCTGCGCAACCGATCTTTTTGTCGATCCTTGGTCCGTCGATTGATTTCATCCTGATCGGAGATGATACCTCGAAGCAGGGCGACAACTTCGTTGTAAGTTTCGAGCTCCAACATACGATCCAAAACTTCCTTCATCTCAACCAGGATCTGGTCGGCCGTGGAAATGCATTTTGCCAACTCCGGTCGCATTGAATCGTCCTGCAAGTGCTCTTCTACCAATTTTAGCTGCGCCGCGAGTTGTGGCATACGCTGACTACCAATTCGATGCAGCGGCTGGGCGATTTGTTCCCGCAATCGACTTTGCAAATCGGGATTCTCAATACGGTTGTTAGTCAACTGGTCGTGCAAATCGTCGAAGGCTTCCGCGACTCCTATAACCTCGTCGGCCGATTGGACCACATGTTGCAGCGAACCGGAAACGCGCAGCCGGCGCAGCGCCACGGCACGGCCGGCAGTGGCCGGCGACGGCTCGGCCGCCGTGTCACTTGTGTTCGTCGCATTGGCGCTTGGCGGCTCGGCGGCCGGTGGATCGGCTGTTTCCGTTGGAGTTTCCTGCGTATCAACTCGCGCGAGCAGATTTCGCGTGTCGACCATCTTTTCGTAAATGGATTCATACCGCTGCCGCAACTGAAGCTCGCGCCGATCCAATAGTTCTAACAATTCTGCCATCGTCACCACGTCGAGTGTGAAGAGCTGGCTGCTGCCGGCCCGCGGCCGGTCGTTCAGGTCGAAGTAGTCGGTCGCGCGCAGCGTTAGCGACAGCTTTTGTCCGGGCCGAAGAGTAAGTGCCCTTTTTCCGGTCGACTCGTCGAGCGCGCGAGTATCGAACGCGTCGATCTCCTCCAGCACAGGCTGACCGGATGGTTGAGCGGACAACGCTCGCGTGGCCGAAGTGCCGCTGTCGACCTGGTACTGAAACCAGGCCCGGGCGAGCCCGTAGTCGTCGGTAAGCTTGCCTTTGAGCGGCAAGATGACGTCGGGTGTAATCGCCGTCCCGATGCCGGAGAGGCGCACAATCACTTGTGGCACTTCGTCGCTCACCACTGCCATCGAAATCCGGTAAGGCTCTCGCGACGAAACGCCGTCGATGTCGGTGACGTTCACCAGAAGCACATCGTCGTGCTCGAGAGTGCCGTATTCCCAGCGCAGCGTGCTTTGGGGCTGGTCGGTGTATTTGACGTCCTGTTCCTTCTGGTCTTGGGAAGCCTTGATTTGCGCGGCCACAAGCGGCTTGCTCGCCGATGCGTGAAGCACAAGCTGCGTGCCCTCCGGTATTCGCATTCCGCCTGTCACGGGCAGTCGTCGCCGCTCGCGTCCGAGATAATTCGGGTAGATACACTCCAGCTCGATGGCGAACAGTTCCGGCCGCTCGACAACGCGGAGCTCCAGGTCGCGGACGCGATCGTCGCCGCCCACAACATCGAACGTCATGTCGCCAGCGACGCGTTTGAAGTCGTAGCGATAGAGCTGAAATTCGTCGCGTCCAGGCGATGCATCGCCGACTCGAATCATCGTATCTCGGCCGCGGCGGCCATCGGCAAGCCGGAAGCGGATTTCGACTTCGTCGGGAAATTCGTCGGACGTAGTGCGCGCGTGGACCATCAGCTCGAAGTCGTCGTCCTGCGCCAGTTTATGTACGCGCTTTCCATCAGCGTCCCGCTCGAAGCCGACGACCTGCAAGGACACGCGCCTCGGCCAACGCTCATCGCTGAGCGCAATCCGCTCGAGCCAGAATCCAAAAGTATCCCGCGACAGCAGGGCAAACAGGACGACCGAGGCGATGACGCTTATCGCGGCGGCAGAGGCCCGCAACAGTGGGCCACGATTGAAGATTTGGCTCGGCCGCACGTCGGCAATTGCGCGCACAGCCGCGTGCTGCGTCGTAGCAATGAGATCGGCGTTATACGTTTTACTTCGCTCCGGATTTGAACCGATGTGCACGGCCGTAAGCACGTGATCCGACAGCTTGGGAAAGCGCCGCTCCAACAGGAGGGCCAGACTCGAATCGGAAATCGGGGCAAAGGCTCGTCGCAGCACATAGCGATAATAAGCCCAGAGGGCGACGACGCCGATCGCAATGAGGACAACCCGGCGAATGTTTGAGGACGGCTCGAATGTCCAATCCAGCGCAAGGCCAAGCCAGAATGCCGCGCCAAGCAACACCACTACGATTGCCAAACCTTCGAGCCAAACATAGGCGCGCACGCGAGCCCGCACTGCATCGAGCAGCCGACGCAGGGCTGGAGCGAGACCAGATTCGTCGCGTTGCGTTGTCATGCTGTCGCGCGGCACACGTCATGTCACCAACCCACGGGTCAGTGCCATCGTCGCTGTTAAGCTTTAGGCCAGCCGGTTAAGCCGTCGAATAATCCACTCCAAAAACAGGGATCCGGCAATTACACCAAGCAGCCAGTGCATTTGCGCTTCGGCGAAGCGCTGATCGGGCGCGTCCTTTAGCAGCTTTACCTCGGCGCGGCTTTCTATCGCGTCTTTCAGCGGTTTCAATGCGTTGTTGCCGCGTACCGCAGTATGAAAGTCCTTGTAATACTTGCCGCCTGTCTCCTCGGCCAGCGATGCGAGTAGCTTCTCGTTTCGCTGCGGTTGGGCGCGTTCCAAATCGGGCACTCGGACCTGCAAGTATCGCGTGAGCGGTTCTTCATCACTATCCGGAATGCTGAGCGCGACCTGGTACGTGCCTTCTTGAAGCACGGTGGCCTGACCCGTGTACATGCCGGGCTTATCCGTTTCCGCCGCCATTTTTACGGCTTCCGTCGCGCCGTCGGGCCGGATTAGCTGAGCCGTTACTGAATCAGCCAAAAGCGGCTCATGCTGGGCGTCGGCCAATCGTGCTCGCAATACAACGGTTTCGCCGAGTTCGTATCGGTCGCGCTCCACGAGCAGCGTTCCACGCGCTGATCCGCGTAGGATGCGGCCTTGACTGACATGACGAATCAGCTTGGTGTAAAGAACTTCAAAATAAGCCGGGTCGACGCTGCGCAGCCGCCAAAGCTCGCCGCTGCCGATATAGAACACCTGGCCGGCGCCGTAGAAATGGCTGGCGAAATACACGGGACGCTTATCCGAGAGGCCCGCCTCCGGATCGGAAAAGTGGGCGTAAACGGTCGCGCCCGGCTTTTCGCCTTTGACCGCATAGTAACCGTATACGCCTGGAAAGCTATCCCACGCCGACTCGTTTTCTTCCGCGGTTGGCGCAAGCCAGAGGAATTTCGCCTCGCGGCCAGCTCGATCGATTGCCAGGGGCCAGGCCGTGGCGCCACCGTATTGTCCTTCGTCCAACAGCGTCAGCCGCTCCTGAAATTCGACCGGGTACAAATTGCGAATTTTGGCGTGCTCGGTGCTCCGTAGCCACTTGGGAGTTTGGATCGGACCCGCCACGGTGATCATTCCTCCGGCTTCGTTCGAAATCCATTTCTCCAGTAGCTCGACCTGATCGATGTCCAGCTCCGTCCAGTCCGGATCGAACGCCACGATGCAATCGTATTGGAATAGCTGCTCGGCGGTCGACGGAAACCGATCTAGAATCTCATTGGCTTCCTGAGAAATGCCCGGCTGGGCGGTTTGCAGCAACACGTCGACCGTCATCGTGCGATCGCGAAACAACTGGTTTCGCAGATACTGATAGTCGCGCATCGGCCCGCTGGCGAACAGCAGCACGCGAGTCTTTCGCTCGACGACGTCGATCTCGGCCTCGCGCTGATTGTCGCGCGGATTCGAATCATTTGGCGGGGCAACGATGCGAAGTTGATACACGAAGGCGCCGGCCTCTTCCGGCTCAATATCGAACGAGACAGAGGCAATTTCGTTGTCGGTTCCGGCGACAACGTCCTCGGAGGCAATGACGCTGCCGCTGCCGGACGAGTCGTCAGCACGACGGCGCGTGAGTTCGACCTGCACAAGCCTGCCAGCATAGCCGCTGGCCTGGATGTAACCGGTGACATTGATCGTGTCGCCGGGAAATGCGCGCGTGGGCACGAGCAAGTCGCGTAAAGCAACATTGCGGCGGACCTCGGTAGAGCCGATTCCGATCGTGTGGATCGGCACTGATGCCGCTTTGGCTGCTTCGATGGCCGCGCTCGGTTCGACTCCCGCGTTTTGGGCGCCGTCGGATATAACAATCACGCCGGCAAGCGGCGCGCCGCGATACAGGCGCAATTGATCTGCCAGCGCCTGTCCTAAGCGCGTTTGTGCTCCGCGCGGCTGAAGCTCCGCGGACCAGTCAATCGTAGCAGGTGCACTCGGCTCGACTGGGGCACCCGGCGACCGGCTAGTGCCGGGTGCCGGGTCCGCCGAAGTCCGTATGTCGTCAGTTTCCGCCGCTTGCTGCTGCAAATCGTCTTCGTCCGGTATGGCTTTTTCAGCTTCGGCTGCAGTACTCGGAGAATGCCTGCTACTTTCCTTCAACAGGCTTATTACCGGGGCAACTTCTTCATCGAAGCGGGCCACGTTGACATCGTGTGTTTTGCGCAGGTCGGCGATGAGCGGCGTGTCGGCCAAAGCCGCAGTGACTTCGGCAATGCGAGTTGTCGGCGCCCCGGCCTCCTCGTTGTCACTGAGCCCCATGCTTTGGCTCGCATCCACTAAAACCGCAACTTGCGAGTTGTGGACGATCTCCCGTGTTGTACGACGCTCGATGCCCAGGAAGAACACAAACAGCCCGGCGAGGGTAACGAAGCGCAACAAAGCGATTCCGACGCCAAGCGGACGCGGCAGCTCGGCCGTGTCTCGCCGATAAAGGTACCAGACAACGGCCACGAGCGCAATTGCGGCGGCCACTGCCAGCGCCATCGGCAGGCGGCTGTCGTCGAACTGACGTAGGCGAGACACCTCGTATACGTATTTTCCTTCCGATGCACTCGCGCCTGGCGAGGCGGCGGCAACAGTCGCAGCCGCCCGGCAGGAAGTTTGCGGAAATTGCAAATTGCAAAATGCAAATTGCAAAATGTAAAATGCTGAGACGAGCCGAATTGTAATTTGCAATTTGCAATTTGCAATTTGCAATCCATTTCGCTTCAGCTTTACACGCACGCGCAACTTCATCGACGTGGCCCTCCAATTGGCGCCGCATGAAAGCTCGCCATATAAGCCAGCACCTGCTCGCTCAGAAGAATGACCACAATCGCGCCGAGAAGTGCGTCGCTCATTCGGAAGCCGGCCAGTCGTTGGTCACCAAGCGTCATATCGGCCGCATCGTGAATCTGGAAATCAACTCCGGACAGTTGACGCAAGAGCTCCTCGCGATGCATGATCGCCAGGTCGCCTTCGCCGGTGGGCACATTCACGGCAAACTGCCGTTCCTCCAGATTGCCCTCAAGCGGCTGCAGCTGCGCCTCGTAAACACCGCTGGAAGGCACCGCTTCCAGCTGCGCGGAGAGCTGCCCGCCGGTCGAGATGGCATCGAGTGACACCTCCGCGCGTGATAGCCCGACAGCGCCGGAGGCCCCATCGTTCGGCAGAAAAAACCGAATCGTCGGCTCGTACTTGCCATCCTCAAGTGAGACGACGAGGTCATCGCCCACATCATAGTTGGGGTCCTTCACGCGTCCGGCGGACAAATAACTTACAAGCTCATTTGCCAGGACTGGAAAGGCTGGATTGAGACTCCAGTTGGTCCATCGACCCTGTGGCGTGTCGCCGGAGGAAAGTTTACTTAATTGCGCTACGACGCGGCCTTCACCAAACCGTTTCTCGATCACCAGCGGCTCGTTGTTTCTCAAGCGCGCGATGATTTGCGTCGAGCCGTTTTTCGGCGGCATCCAGTCGTCGGCCACCGCGTAAAAATATTCGATCAAAATGAGCGGCAGAAAGCCATTTCGCCGGCCAGCTAGCACGCGGAACAGCGCATGATCGGTGACTTCGACGTCGGGCGTACCCTCCTCATTGCGGTCCACGAGCTGCGTTGGCAGCTTGAGCGGCGCGGGAAACAGACCTTCGCCGTTGCGATAGAGCCGGTCATTGTAAAAACTGCGGTCGGATTCCGGTCCGACGAAAAACGCCGCTCCGCCGCCGCTTTCGACATACGACTCGAGCGCAGCCAGCTCATCGTCGGCAAGTCGAGGCACATCGAGCAGGCACACAGCCGCTTGTTCACTAAGCCGCTCCGGGTTCGCGAGAAAGCTGGCCGGCTCGACATGGGGCCGCCAACCCGTGCGGGTGTTGCCGCCCGGCGCGAGAGCCAGCGAAAGTTGGCGTTGGTCCAGCCCGTCCCGCGACCCGTCGATAAGGAGCACAGGCTGAGCGGCCGGCAAATTGCAGGCGAAGTGCCGGCGATTGTCCACGTCCACCGCGTCCGGCCCGAGTGAAGCCGTTAGCGAGTGCGCTCTGACGCCCTCGAATTGGACGCGGAATTTATGAGACACCTCGTCCCCCGGTGCGATGTCATCCAGCGCCAGCGCCGGCAACGCGTCGCCGTCTTGTTCAAGCTGCACCGTGACACCGCGCGCCGGGGCGTCACCGTA
>DASXWB010000511.1:0-1819 GCA_036503915.1 Lacipirellulaceae bacterium
CGGAGCCCCTTGTCGAGAAACCCAGCGACCGATTCCACGAGGTAGCCGTCGGATTCGTAAAACTGGACGAAATGCTCCGAGGCCCCGATCGCGTCCCAGTCGAAATTCGGCGCCAGGGTCCCTTTCCGCTTGCCGAGCAACGTTCCGGTCAACAGGGATTCCAGGTTCTCACGGCGGTAGATGCGATACCCGTTGATGGGATGACGATCCGGCTTCAGCTTGCCGGCATTGTCCCAGTTGCGAAGCGTCCAGGGCGATACGCCAAGAAATTCGGCGGCCTCGGTCACGGTCAGATATTCGCCGAAGGTCGGCTTGGCGGCTTCGGACATCGATCACCTTAGCAAAGATTAGTAAGTCTATTTTACTTTCGACGTGGCAGCTTCTGCAAGTGGCCAGCACGCGATTTGGCGGGCAAAGATGGCAAGATCAAGATGGCAAGAATAACGGTAGCGAAAGGACGACAAGGAAGCCTAATGCTCTGTCATTCGACAGCTGACGGATGGTATTCTCTTGGCGAGGTTTCATGGAAGGCCAAAAAGCCAGGAGGGCATCATGGAAAAGCGTTATCGAGTGACTTTGACGGCTGCGGAACGAGGCGACTTGCAGAAGTTGGTGAGTGTCGGCAAGTCGGCGGCGCAGAAACTCGTGCGGGCACGGATCCTGTTGTTGGCAGATCAGGCGGACGGCGGGCCCGCCAAGTCGGATCCGGAGATCGTTGACGCATTGGGCTGCAGTCGGGCGAGCGTCGAACGAATTCGCAAGCGATTTGTGGAAGAAGGTCTGGAGGCGTCGCTGTGCCCCAAGCCGAGCCAGCGCGTTTTTGAGAGAAAGTTGGATGGCAAAGCAGAAGCTCACCTGATCGCTCTGGCGTGCGGCGCCCCGCCGGAAGGTCGGTCACGTTGGACGCTCCGTTTGCTCAGCGACCAGATGGTGGTGCTGGAACACGTGGAGTCGTTGTCGCACGAAACTGTGCGTCGGGCGCTTAAAAAAACGAACTCAAGCCTTGGTTGAAGAAAGGCTGGTGCTTGCCAGAGGGGCCGTCGGCGGAGTTCGTGGCGGCGATGGAGGACGTCCTGGAGGTCTATCAGCGGCCTTATGATGCGGAACGGCCGATGGTGTGCATGGACGAATGCAGCAAGCAGTTGATTGGCGAAGTGCGGGAGCCATTGCCGCCCAAACCGGGGCAGGTGGCCAAAGAGGACAGCGAGTACGAGCGAAAAGGCACCGCCAACGTGTTCATGGCGGTGGAACCCTTGGCGGGACAACGCACCACGCAGGTGACCGAACGCCGCACGCGAGTGGACTGGGCTCACTTCGTGCAGATGCTCCTGTTGACCGTGTATCCGCTCGCGAAGAAGGTGGTGCTGGTGATGGACAATCTCAACACCCACGGAATCGCAAGCCTCTATGAAGCCTTCGCTCCCGAGGTGGCCCTCGCCCTGGCGAACCGATTGGAAATCCATTACACGCCGAAGCACGGGAGTTGGCTGAACATGGCGGAAACCGAACTGAGCGTGTTGTCGCGCCAATGCCTGGACCGCCGCATCGACGACCGCGACCTGATGGCTCGCGAAGTTGCAGCCTGGCAAACTGCCCGCAACGCAGCCACCGCAACCATCAACTGGCAGTTCCAGACCGCCGACGCCAGAATCAAACTGAAACGCCTTTATCCGTCATTCGGCGTGTGACAGAGCACTAGGCCGCTCCTCAAACTGTTGCGCGACCCCGAACCGGTGGTTCGAGGCAAGGCTGCTCTCGCGGTTGCACGCCTGAATCCAAACAATCTTCGCATAGCACATCACCTTGTCGACTGCCTCGC
>DASXWB010000512.1:0-4572 GCA_036503915.1 Lacipirellulaceae bacterium
GTCGCCAACAAATCCAGCTGCAGCACCTTCTCCACGTTGGTCGTCCGTATGATCGACCCAAGAACGCCCGTGAAGGACGAGCCATAGATTCCAAAATCAGTGAGCGGGCCCCAGCCATAAGTGAGCGGGTCGCCCGCGGCATAGATCTCCGTACTTTCGCCGGGTTTCAGCAAGTGGGGCGGCAGCCAGTTGTGGCGCAGGCCCTCGTAGGCGATCGAGTGCTGAGGATCACCCGCCCAGAACTCCGATGACTGATTTCCCGGCGGATGGGCATTACCATAAAACAATCTGGCCGCGTTGGCTGCGTTGAGTATCCATTTGGCGATGTCGCGTGAGTAGCGGTCCTCGTAGCGGGCGATCGGCACGACGGCCATCGCATCCACGTAAGTGTTCATGGCGAACGCGTACCCCTGCACTGGATTGGTGCAGCAGGGCCGCATGCCGCCCATGAGCCCGCCAACGTCCTGGCCGCCCCATCGTTCGCCACTTATCATGATCAAGTCGACGCGCTCGGCGCTGCGCGAGAAGACCCAATCCAGGTACTTGTGGACGTTGAAATTGCGGCCGTGCTCAGCATTCATGCGAGCCGCCGCATAAGCGCCAAAGGCGGTAAGCACCTCATAATGTGGATTCGTTGATCGGGTTTCATAATAAGCCATCGCCCAATCGACGGCTTGCAGATGCAGCGCGGCGACTTCGGGACTCGAATCGCGATTCCGCCAATAGGCGGCATGCTGCATCCATGCCATGCCCAGGCCCATGTTCGCTTCGCAAATGCTGTTGTTTAGGCACACACTGTTAGATCGCGGGACATTGTCGGAAAAGTCATAGCCTGTATAGTGGAAATTTGGGGCAGTTCCTCCGTTAGTCAACACGTTGACAGCCGTGAAGAACTCCGAATCGATTCGATTTTGGATGGGATTCAGATAGGTTTCGTTCGGGTATCGGTCGGCGATCGCGTAGAAAAGAATGTTCGGAAAGATGTCGTACCATGCGGAGCCGCCCGACCCGGAGTCGGTGCGATTCATCATGATGAATTCGTTGTTGCGGTCGATGTAATATTCGCGCGTCATGGAAACCCAATTGAGCGGGCTCGCTGATTTATCGATGCCGATCAAGGTGCTGCCCAGAACCGCTCCTAAGGTCGGAATCCCTTCGGCAAACGGTTCGCCGTTTCCGTACATGCGCGTCTCGCCGACATACGAGGGCAATTCATAAGCAACGTCGAGATGCGGAGATTCAGGCGTATCGTCGCGGCGAGGAATTGGCAGGAACTGTCCCGTCGCAGTCGTATTGAAGGCGAGGGCATCGAAGTTGGTTGCGACCGCCGCCCAATCGCGCATCGAATAGGTCGAGGGCGCATTCGGCAGTAAATTGATCGGCGCCAGCGACAGTTGATGCTGCGCCGGCGCAATTTGGGGCGGCACCGCCAGAGATAGCAGCACAAGCGCACAGACAATGCGGCATGCGCTTTCGGACCGTGCGCACCGCGGCGCATGCTGTTCCAAGGTGTCGTTCATCAAATTCCACGCCGCGACGCCGGGCCCCAGTTACAACTTCGATTCGTCAATTATTTCGCCGTCGTCGCGTTGGCCAAGCCGATTGAGCGTAAGCCGATCGACATCGTAGGAGATGCCGCGCACGGAGCCGTCGCCGAAAAGTCCATGCACCCCCGACGCGTGAGCCGAGCCTAGACAAAAGCCGTAATCATTCGAGCTCAATCCCGATTCCGGAATACTGACATCGCGCCCAATAGGGTACCAGGTGGCCCGCATCGTATCGTAGTCCCAGCCATCTCCCCAGCCGCAATCATCGGCGCCGTGGCCACCGGCATCATAACTATAGGGCGGCACGCGCTTTTCTGAGACCATTAGCGTCTTGCTCGCGCCGTCGGTAATGCGCGCGAAGGTCGTCGGAGTATCCCAGCCAAGCGGACCAGGCGGTGGAGGCACCTTACTGAGACAGAAATCGGTGCGGACGATAATCCCGTGAAATCCCAATTCCTTGAGTCGCGTATCGTAGATGCAGGAGTCGGGGTCGTTACGGCACCTGTTGGTAGGATGCCAGCCGAAGAAATCGCCAAAGTTAAGCGAGTTAAGTTTGTCGGGCGCGAGTTGATCCTCTTTGCCCGGCGTCACGCCGGCATAATCGATCAGCCAATAGTTTTCCTTGCGGTCTTCCGGCATGTTGGGATTGCTCCATTGCGTCGGCGGGCGACGCGACGGGCAGAAATACATCGGCACGAGCGTCTGGCGGATTTGATCGACAGCGCGCCAGCCACCACTCGGCGCATTTTTAATCGTTCCATGGACTTGCACCTCCTCGCGGTAGGGCAAAATCTGATAAGCCCAACTCATGACCTTAGGTAGGATCGGAAAGGGTTTGGGTGGTGTGGTTGATGTGTCCACATACGTTTCGGGGCGGACCCATGGCTGCGTGCCGCCAGTGGGAAATTCTTTCAGAGTATCCACATGATTGTGAATTGCTACACCGATTTGCTTCAGGTTGTTGATGCACTGCGTGCGCCGCGCCGCTTCGCGCGCAGCCTGGACCGCCGGCAACAGGAGGGCAATGAGGATACCGATAATTGCGATCACGACCAGCAGCTCGACAAGCGTAAATGCGGCGCGTCGGTGACGAGATGCTCGCGATCTGAAGTTATCCGAGCCGCTCCGAGGGTTGGCGGCGATGTGCACCAGTGACATTGCCATACTCCTTTTACTTTATCATTTGGCCGCGGCAGGCGTCATCTGCTTGCGGAATTCTTCCTCCGACAATTTTTCGTATCCGCCTACGACCGTTGCCACTTCTTTGCTTCCATCGCGCCCCTCCTGTTCAAAGGCAATGAGTTGGCGATGCATCCAAGATTTATCGCCACGATACTTGACCACATAGGGTTTACCGTCGCGGTTCGAAATAAACAGCGACTCGACATTGGTGCTGCCGCTTTTGGCGATGAAGTCCTTGAAGTTTTGTTCGTCGGCAGGCGCCTGCCCGCGGTGTTGCGCTCGGTACTGGTTGTAATACGCAGCCAGCGAGCGAAGATTCGACTGTGCTTCTTCCTGCTCACTTTCGGCGCAGCCGGTTGCAAACGCGCAGCAATACAGGAGCACGGAAAGCGACGACGAGCGACGCAATGCCAAGTCAAATATCAAGAACTGACCCTTTGTGATCGGGTCCACAGCCAGGGGCCGCGTAAATCGTTCTGCCCACGAGAGAACCAATTACTTTCAGGATTCGTGCCGGCCGCTCCTCAGACGCACTCCCGAACATGCCACGAGCAACAACACGGCTGCGAGCGTCCCGGGCTCTGGGACAGCCTGCGCCAGAGAGCCGCCGCTGGAACTCCTTCCAAAGTTTTCTCTCCAAATGTCGTAGTCAGCTGGGCTTACCAGGCCTGGCGTGCTGTCGTTTGGGAGCGCGGTCGTCGTACCGTTGTTCTTGCGCCATACGACATAGTCGGCCGCGTCCACCTTGCCATCGTCGTTGTAATCGCCATTGATTCCAGGTGGCTCCGTGCTCATGAAATTACTTAGAAAGACATTACCATTGGCTACGTCGTAGTTGACGGTTGCCGTGGTATCGCCCGCGAAAGTAACACTGCCAAACTCGCCAAATAGCAAGTCAGGCTGCACGTCGATCAGCATCAACGTGGAACTCGCATTGAAATTAAAATCATCCAAATCGAGCACGAGATTTCCGCCATCGAGATCCGCGCCGCCGCCGCCTGTGATCGGCGTTACTCCCACCGCGTCGGCCGCGAATGAAATCGTCGCCGTTGGATGGTTTGCCAGCAGGGTGGCGACGGTCATATTGAAACTGCCCCCCGAACCGACGATTGAAAGCTTCGACGACCGACTTGTCCGGAAGGATTCAAAGGTCATGTTCAGACCGCGGATATCGATTCGGCCGCCCGGCATCAGCCGCAGCTCGCCCGATGCGCCCGATTCGGGCATGTACATCGTGTTGGCTATCAACTCGCCGTGGACCTCTACGATGCCCTCACCTTCAAGACGTTGCGGAATCGGCTCGGTTAAGCCGCGAGAGGGCCCAAAGCTGCCAATGCGGAAGTCCTGTCGCGAATAGTTGCCTTGCTCATTGATATGGCCGCTGCGCACGCGAGCATCCGGTCCAATATAGAGAGAACCGAAATCGCGCTCACCGATCACAATGCCGTCGGCAAGCAAGTCGGAGGCACCGTTCATGGTGACGGTGCCGCCGCCGCCGCAGGCAGCAAACGGGTCGCCTCCGCTGACTGACTCGTTGCATCGCTGGCCGACAATGAAGCGGTTGGTTCCAAGAACGGTGAGCGATGCACCGAACTCGCCCGGCGCCGGTTCCGGGCCTCCTTCAAAGATCAAGTTGCCCGGTGAAGGGAATTCGGCGGGCGGCGAGTCACCGGGAAACAGATGCTGTACCTCAAAGTGGCTTCCATTGGGCGAACCTGCCGAGATCGTGGCCGTACGATTTCCGTTGATGTAATAGAAGTAGCTCAAGTGTTCCAGGCCGATGCCGGGCGGTTTTTCGGGCGGCGCTTTCGCCGGATCGCTCCAATTGTCATCGACGCCAAAG
>DASXWB010000513.1:0-3877 GCA_036503915.1 Lacipirellulaceae bacterium
ATGAGTGTTGAGCGCTTCGTAGACGGCCTGCGCATCCCAGCGGGCATAACCGGGCGAGACGTTGCGCTCGGCGGGCAGCAACCACGCCAAGTCCGCACGTCGCGATAGCGAGATCGGCGCGATTCGGGTGAGCACGCGCCCGCGGTTGTCGTCTGTGAGCCGCGGAGGCTGCAATCGGCCCCAGACAACCTCGCCGGCTGCGAAGAGTTCATCGAGCCGCTCAGGATCATATTCGGCCACCCGCGCCGGCAGCAAGTCGTGCTCCCAAGCGCCCGCCGGCGCATCGAATCCTTCGAGCATCGCGATCGCGGCCTGCAGCGCCGCGCGACCCTGCAGCCGCGTCGATTCGCCAATGCCATGGTGTGCCAGTAGAAATCGGAAAAACGTCTCGGCATCCGCCGGCTGAACTTGCCGGCGCAAACCTTCCAGTGTGCGGCGATGGATTCGCGCCAGAAGCCGCCGCTCGCACCATTGCGTGTCGTCGGCCTGCGGCGTGAACCGCCCGCGCAGCACGAAGCCTTCGCTCTCCAGGCGCACCAGGGCCCATTGCGCTTCGTCGGGTTTCATGCCCAGCTGCGTTGCGATCCGCGCCGCGGTTGTCGGCCCGCTGATCTCGACGCGCCCCCGCACGAGTATTTTTTGAGCATCCTCCTTGCTGATCGCCCGCTCCAGCGAGGCCGGCAAGACAATGGGCGGCGACTCAGTCGCAATCACGAGCGCTGCCCGCACGACCGGCAAATTTTCAGCGGCAATCCACAATCGCGGACCATTGACGACATCGCATTGTGCGACTCGCCCTTGCGCGACCAAGTCTTCGAAGAACGCTTTCCATTCGGCCCCTTCATCTGCCATCAGCGCGCCGACCGAAAGCAGCGTATCGTGCAACTCCTCGGCATTGCGCACGAGCGGCCAGGCTTCGCGGCGGACGTCCTCGATCGCTGCCGGGTCGAGCTGGCCCAAGTCGTCCATGTCTTCGACGCGGATGGTGCGCCGCGCCGAAACGGCTCGCGTGCGCCGCTCCTCCAGCGGTGCATCATCGAGAAATGCGTACGGGTTCGCATTGAGCAGCTGATGGCTGAACGGTGACGGCTCGCGCGTGTCGCGCGCAATGAGCTGGATCTGGCCCGCCTCGATTTCGTCCAGAATTTTTCGCCAGCCATCGAGGTCCATTGCCTCGTGCAGGCAATCGTGAACGGTCTGCGACACGAGCGGATGATCGGGCGGCTCCAGGTCGCCGGTGCGATGCTCGAAGCAGGCGGTCTGCATGGGGAACACGGCGGTGAGCAAGTCGTCGGCTCGGAATCGCTGCAGCTGAGGGGGCACTTTCTTGCCGCCGCGCTGCCGCAGCACGGCCAGGGAGCGCGTCACATTCCAGCGCCAGCGGATGCCAAACATCGGCACGGCCAACAGCGCCTGGACGAGAATTTTTTCCGCGTTGCGCGAGTTCAGCATGTCGAAAAGCTGCTCGATCGGAAAACTGTTGTTGGGCCCAATCGACAGGACAATGCCGTTGTCGTCGGCGCTGGCTTGCAGCTCGAAATCGAACGTGCGGCAGAAACACTTGCGCAGCGCCAGGCCCCACGCCCGGTTGATGCGCGCACCGAACGGCGCATGGATCACCAACTCCATGCCGCCCGATTCGTCGAAGAAGCGCTCGAACACGACCTGACGCCGCGTCGGCACGACGCCGAGCGCGACGGCTTGCGCGGCCACATAATTCACAGCCTGCTGCGCGCCCCACTCATCGCACCCGCAGTTTTCCTGGAGCCAACTGGCCGCGTCTCTCCGAGACGCGGATTCATGAGCGTTGCCATTGGGTGCCACTGCTGGCTTGTCCAGCAGTGTGTCTTGCGCGCTACCCTTGCCGTTAGAGGTGTAGGCCGTTGTGGTTTCATGCGAGTTTCGGAGAAACTCGCCTACGTGTTGCCACAGGGTTTCGCGCAGCGAGGAGATTTCGGCCGAAAGCTCATCGGTCCGGCCCGGCGCCTCGCCAAGCCAGAACGGCACGGTGGCAGGAGCGCCATGTGCGTCGCTCACCGTCACGACGCCGCCGCGCACGTGCCGGATGCGCCATGATGCGTTACCAAGCTGGAACACGTTGCCCGCTTGGCTCTCGATCGCAAAATCTTCATTCAGCGTGCCAACGAAGGTGCCTTCTTCGGTCACGACGCGATAGTCGGCCTGCTCGGGAATGGCTCCGCCGGAAGTAATGGCCGCAATGCGTGCCCCGCGGCGAGCACGCAGGCGGTGATTAATGCGATCGCGGTGCAGATACGCGCCGCTGCGATTTCCCGGCGCGATCCCGTCGCTCAGCATGGCGACCACGTCATCAAAATCTTCGCGCTTGAGCGCGTGAAACGGCCACGCCTGCCGGCACAGCTCGAAGAGATCATCCTCTTGCCAGTCCTCGCCCGCGACTGTTGCCACAATCTGTTGGGCCAAAATATCATGTGGAGCGGCCGGCATCACGATGCGATCCAACCGGCCTTCCCGTACAGCGCGCACCAATGCTAGCGCTTCGAGCAGTTCGTCGCGCGTCATGGCGAAAAGCCGGCCTTTTGGAATGCGGCCCAGCGCGTGCCCCGCGCGGCCAACCCGCTGCAGAAACGTTGCGATCGACCGGGGCGAGCCCAGTTGGCAAACCAGGTCGATATAGCCAATGTCGATGCCCAACTCGAGCGACGCCGTGGCCACGATCGCCTTGAGTTCGCCCGCCTTAAGCTGCTCCTCGGCCCGCAGCCGCGTTTCGCGCGACAGGCTGCCGTGATGGCTGGCGACGTGGCCTGGCCCAAGCTCTTCTTCCAAGTAATGACAAACGCGTTCAGCCAGCCGCCGCGTGTTCACGAACACCAGCGTGCTGCGATGCTCGCGAATCAGGTCGCTCAGCCGCGAATACACCTCCTGCCAGGTTTCGTGCGGGCAGACGGCCGACAACTCACTCGGTGGCACTTCGACCGCCAGATCCAGCTGGCGTATGTGGCCGGTATCGATAATGTGGCACCGCGCCGGCCCGTCCTCATCCACATTTGGAGTGCCCACGAGGAATCGGGCGATTTCGTCCATCGGCCGCTGCGTGGCCGAAAGGCCGATCCGCACCGGCGGCGTCGTACACAGCCGATCGAGCCGCGCCAGCGACAGCGCGAGGTGCGACCCGCGTTTGTCCCGCGCCAGCGCATGGATTTCGTCCACGATCACCGTGCGCGCATCGCGAAGCATCTCGCGGCTTTTGGCGCCGGTCAGCAGCAGATACAGGGATTCGGGCGTCGTAACGAGAATGTGCGGCGGCTTGCGCAGCATCGCCTGCCGCTCGCCGGGCGGAGTATCGCCCGTGCGAACCGCCACGCGAATTGAATCGCAATCTAAGCCAGCGGCCGCCGCGACCGCCTGAATTTGCTCAAGCGGCACCTGCAAGTTGCGGCGGATGTCGTTGCTCAACGCCTTCAGCGGCGACACGTAGACAACCTGAATTTCATTCGGCAGGTTTTTCTCAATCGCCTGCCGCAGCAAGCGATCGATCGCCACGAGAAACGCGGCAAACGTCTTCCCGGAACCGGTTGGGGCGGCCACTAACGTGTGTTCGCCGGCCACGATCCGCGGCCAGCTCAGCCGCTGCGCATCGGTCGGCTCAGAAAACGTCGCCTCAAACCAGCCCGCAACCACCGGATAAAACAAATTGCTCAACATAACACGAATTATACCGGCGGCATGTCGGGTGGGCATGGGCACGCCAAAACCAATTTGAGCACCGACAATTGGTGGGTGATGTCCACCCTACGGTGTCTTATCTTTTGCCGTGCGCTTCATTAGAATTCGGTATTGACTTGTTGCCGTTTTTGTGCCGCCAAAATAATGAGAGTTGGGAACACCAATCACCACT
>DASXWB010000514.1:0-12454 GCA_036503915.1 Lacipirellulaceae bacterium
ATTGGAATCTGGCCGGCGGGATTTGATGAGGACGCGGTGCTGTACTGCAACACGGCCTATGGCGACTATCCGCATTTTCTGCCCCACGTGCCGCGCCAAGATCATCGCAATGGCACGTTCTCCGGCTGGATGCTGCTCAACTACGCAAAGCCCGTGTCGGCATCTTCCACTCTGGGCGGCTTGGCGCCAAACCTCGCGGTCGACGAGGACATCAAGACCTATTGGAGCGCCGCCACTGGGGATGCCGGCGAGCACTTCATCTCAGACCTTGGCGCGGTCAGCACCGTCCGCGCGATCCAGATCAATTATGCTGACCAAGATGCAACGGTGATGGGTAAGGTTCCGGGCCTGTACCATCAATACATTCTTCAATCGTCTCTGGACGCTCAGCATTGGGAGACGATCGTCGACAAGAGCAAAAACCGCAGCGACGTGCCGCATGACTATGTCGAGCTGCCCTCGCCCATCGAGGCGCGTTATGTGCGCATCGAAAATCGGCACGTTCCCACCGGCAAGTTCGCTCTCAGCGGGCTGCGCGTTTTTGGCCGCGCGCACGGAGCTAAGCCGAACCCGGTGACGGGGTTCGAAGTCCTGCGGGGCGAAAGCGATCGCCGCAATGCCTGGCTCAAGTGGCACACATCGGCCGATGCGACGGGATACGTGATCTACTGCGGCATCGCCCCCGACAAGCTGTACACCAGCGTCATGGTGTACGGTACGAACGAATACTATTTTCGGGCGATGGACAAGGACAGAGCTTACTACTTCGAGATCGAGGCATTCAACGAGAACGGCATTTCCGAGCGCACGCCGGTCGTGAAATCGGATTAGGCGGGGCGTTTCGCGGAAAGCTGTTCCGCTGGCCTGCTCCGGCTCGACGCACGACCCTCGCTTTGACTTAGTTGACCACTCGCGAGCAGTTTGAGGTACGCTCTTAATACTTTTCCGGCACGAACCGTCGATCCTTTAACGTGGCTTGATCGTCGTAGGCTCCCTTTTCAGATCGCTGTGGCAATTGAATCTTCTCCTGCTTTATCGCCTTGTAGGGAATCCGCCCGAGCAGGTGCGTGATGCAGTTGAGCCGAGCCCGTTTCTTACCGTCGGTTCGCAGAATATGCCACGGCGCATGCTCTGTGTCCGTGGCCTCGAGCATTTCGTCTCGGGCGCGAGAGTAGTCGTACCAGCGGGAGCGCGACGGCAGGTCCATCGGACTCAATTTCCACTGCCGCAATGGGTCGTTGATGCGGGCGAGGAAGCGCCGCTCCTGCTCCTCATTGCTGACTTCCAGCCAGTACTTAATAAGAATGATTCCGCCCTCGACGATGTATTGCTCGATTTCAGGGCAACGTTCGAGAAAGCGTCGATATTCTTCCTCCGTACAGAAGCCCATCACGCGCTCCACTCCGGCACGGTTGTACCAACTGCGGTCGAAGATCACGATCTCGCCCGCGGCCGGAAAATGCGGCATGTAGCGCTGCATGTACATCTGGGTCTTTTCGCGGTCGGAGGGGGCCGGCAATGCCACGACGCGAAAAACTCGCGGGCTCACTCGCTCCGTGATGGCTCGAATGGTTCCACCCTTTCCCGCGCCGTCTCGCCCCTCAAAAACGACAATGACGCGCAGCCCCTTGGCCTTGACCCATGCTTGAAGCATGCAGAGCTCAGCTTGCAAACGCCCCAGCTCAGCTTCGTAGTCCTTGCGACTCAACTTGGAATCCGAGTCGTTCTTTGTTTTCTTTCGCTTATCGCCCATGGAAGACTCGCTTGCTTTCCGCATTCCGCGCAAGGTGCGAAACAGTTGCATTGGTCATTTTTACCAACTCGCGGTGCTTACAGCAGTCTTTCCGTACGCGGGGTCGCTGTGTAAAGCGGCCGTCGAAGCCGGTAGCCTCAACGGAGAAAGCATCGATTCTACTTTTTCGTCGCCTGCTGCTGTTTAAATTCACCGCATGTCGTTTCATCGATGAAATAGTAGGTCTTGCCGCCCAAATCGAGCTTTGCGCCGGCCGCGTACTTGGGGAACTTCACTTTCGCGATCGGATCCTGCACCATATGGTCCTTCAAATAGTACTGGTTCTCATGGAGCGAAAGATATGTCTTCACAAAGCTGATGATGCGATCGTCCAACCACTTGCCAAGCGCGGCTTCGTCCACCGCGTCGAGTGGAAACTCAATTTCATCGTGCGAGTCGAACTTCATGAGAATCGGAATGATGCTCAAGTCATATTTGAATACGACATTTCGCACTTCCGAATCCGGCGCCACGGAAAATCGCAAATCGACGCGGGCTAATTCCGACTGAAATTCAAATGTGGCGCTTCGATTGGCAGGCGCGACTTGAGGTTTTACATCCACGCGCTCACCAAACTTTTGTGCCAGCGCCTCCAGCCGCGGTCGCCAGACGCCGCGCAGCCGCTCCAGGGTTTTATCAAACTGTTCCAGCCGCTGTTGCTTGCCTTGAAATTCTTCAACCTTCTGCGACTGAAGCTGCTTGACGCGCTGGTTCGCTGCGTTGATTTCCGCGTCGATTCGTTCCAATAAACTGTTGGGCGCTGACATCGCTCACCTCCTGAAATTCGCGGATTTCTTTCACTGTGGATTGTTCGAGAAACTGCAATTGGATGCACTGAGCCGACAAGTGTTTTCAATGGGCCGGCTGTGGCGACCGGTCCGGCTTGACTGCATGCCCGTCGGCGGCAATCTGGGATACTCCATTCGTCGTGGCGTCGGGGACAACGCGATCGTGGTCAACAGTCACCGGGGTTGCCGGTTTCTGTTCGGTAAACTTGCGAATTACGGAATAGAACACAGGCGTGAAAAAGATTCCAAACGCCGTCACCCCGAGCATGCCGCTGAAAACGGCGATGCCCAAAGTCCGGCGCATCTCGGCGCCGGCGCCAGTGGCCAACACCAACGGGACGACGCCGAGGATGAATGCGAAGGATGTCATGAGGATCGGGCGAAGGCGGAGCTTGGAGGCCTCAACCGTCGCCTCGAATCGAGGCTTGCCTTGGTCCTGAAGTTGCTTGGCAAATTCCACGATGAGAATCGCGTTTTTGGCGGCCAGGCCGATGAGCACGACTAATCCAATCTGCGTGAAGATGTCGTTGCTCAGGCTCGCCAGCCAGATACCGGCGATGGCGGCCAAGAGGCACATCGGCACGATAAGAATGATCGATAGCGGCAGCGACCAGCTTTCGTACTGCGCGGAAAGGACCAAAAACACCAAAACGACCGCCAATGGGAATGCCAACTTGGTTAACAAGTCCTTGCTGGCGAGGATTTGCTGAAACGTCAGCTCCGTCCATTCGAATCCCATCGTGTCGGGGAGTGCCGTGGCGGCTACGCCATCGATAATTTCAATTGCCTGACCCGAACTAACGCCCGGCGCTGTGCCGCCATTGATTTCGGCCGATGGATACAGATTGTAATGATTCACAATTGCCGGGCCGCTGTCATAGCGCACGTTAACTAAGGTGCGCAGCGGCACGCGGCTGCCGCTTGCATTGCGTACTTCCAAATTGCCGATGTCTTCGATCTTCATGCGATAGGCCGGCGCTGCCTGAAGATTGACCTGCCAGTTTCGATTCTGAAAGAAGAAATCGTTGACATAGAACGAACCTAGATACGCTTGAAGCGTGGAATCGATGTCTTGCAGCTTGATTTGTTGGGCTTTCGCCTTTTCCTCATCGACATCGACAAAGAGCTGAGGCTGCGTGACGCTGAAGCTGGTGAACAGGCCGGCAAGCCGCGGGTCGCGATTTGCCTCGTCGGCCAGATTTTCAACCGATCCTTGTAACGAACGCAGACCTGCGCTGCGGCGATCTTGCACTTGCAGCTTGAAGCCGCCGGTGCTGCCCAAACCTTCGACGGGCGGTGCGCCGAACACGCCGACCCGGGCTGCCGTGATCGAGCTGAATTTCTCGCGCAGCCGCGTCATGATTGCGGGGGCGCCGAGCTCCGAATGGCCGGCGCGTTCTTCAAATGGGTCAAGGATTACGAACATGCCGCCGACATTGCTGATGTTCGTGCCCAACACGGCCGAATAGCCCGGCAGGTCGATCGTGTGCGCCACTCCTTCCACTTCACGAGCTATCTTGCTCATTTCGCGCACCACTTTATCCGTGCGGTTCAGCGCGGCTCCGTCGGGTAGCTGCGCGTTAAGCACCAGGTACCCCTTGTCTTGCTCCGGAATAAAGCCGACGGGCACTGTCTGAAAGCCGAAGTAAGTGAGAACCATCAAACCTGCGTAAACGAGTAGCGCAACGAAGCTGACGCGAAGCAGTCCGGCCACGATCCGGCCATAGACAGCGATGGTCACATCAAAAAACCAGTTGAACGCGCGGAAGAATAGCCCGAGCACGTAGTTGACCAGAATGCCGCCGACCCAGCCCACGATGGCTCCTGCGAGGAACACCCCCGCACGCAGGGCCCAAAGCGTTGTCGGATCGGGGTGAGCGGTTGCCTCCGCGCCACCATTTCCGTGGCCACCTATCTCGATTCCAAACCAGTGAGCAACAGGCGCGAGCAAGAAGAAATAGGCAAGCAAGCCGCCGATGATGGCGACGCCCAAGCGAGGCAGCGCTTCCTGCTGCACGTGGCCATGATCGCCGTGACCGTGCGGCTTGAGCAGCAGCGCCGCCAGCGCCGGGCTTAATGTCAGGGAATTGAACGCTGAAATGATGGTCGACGCGGCGATCGTCAGCGCGAACTGTTTGTAGAACTGCCCGCTGATTCCGGCCATGAACGCGGTCGGTACGAACACGGCGCACAAAACGAGCGCGATAGCAATCACCGGGCCGGTGACTTCTTCCATCGCCTTGCGGCTGGCATCGCGCGGCGACATCCCCTCAGCCAGCCAGCGTTCCACGTTCTCCACGACGACGATGGCGTCATCGACGACGATGCCGATCGCGAGCACCAGCCCAAAGAGCGACAGGTTATTGAGCGAAAAGCCCAACATCGCCATGACGGAAAACGTGCCGATCAGCGAGACGGGCACGGCCACCATCGGGATGATCGTGGCCCGCCAATTCTGCAAAAACACGAGGACCACGATAAAGACCAGGATGAACGCTTCGATCAAAGTGTGGATGACGCTTTGGATCGACTCGTCAACAAACACGGTGGTGTCGTAATAGACGCGGTAGTCGACGCCCTCGGGAAAGCGTCCCTTGAGTTCTTCCATCTTGGCGCGGATGGCGCCCGCCGTATCTAGCGCGTTGGAACCAGGCAATTGGAATACCGCCAAGGTGGCGCAGGGCTCACCGTCGAGATAGCTATTGACGTCGTAATTTTTCGCTCCCAGCTCGATGCCCTTTTCGGTGGTGCGGCCTTCCTCATCTCGAGCGGATTCGCGAACCACGTCCTTGAAATGGACGACGCCGCCATCGCTGCTCGTCTTGAGCACAATGTTTTCAAATTGCTCTTCGGTGGTCAGCCGACCGGCCGTGTTGATGGGAAGCTGGAATTGGACCGAGGCCGCGGTGGGAACGGGTGGTTGTCCGAGCCGTCCGGCGGCCACCTGCCGATTCTGCTCGCGAACGGCGTTGATCACGTCGCTGGCCGTGAGATCGCGGGCCGCGAGCTTATCCGGGTCGAGCCAGACGCGCATGCTGTAGTCGCGCGGGCCAAGGAAGGCCACGTCGCCGACGCCTTTGATGCGCGCCAGGTCGTCCTTGACGGTCAGCGTGGCAAAGTTGCTCAGATACAGCTGATCGTAGAAAAAGCTGCCGTCCGGCCGCTTGGCCGAGACGAGGTTAACGCACAGGAGAATGCTGGGCGATTTCTTTTTTGTTGTAACGCCGATGCGCTTGACTTCCTCGGGGAGCTTCGCCTCGGCCACCGCAACGCGGTTTTGAACCAGCACCTGGGCCGTATCAAGGTTGGTGCCCAATTCAAATGTGACGTCGAGGTTCATCTGGCCGTCGTTCGTGCACTTCGACGACATGTAAAGCATTCGCTCGACGCCATTGACCTCCTGCTCGATAGGGGTGGCCACGTTATCGGCCGTGGTTTTAGCGTTGGCGCCAGGGTAGGTGGCCGTCACCTGCACGGTCGGCGGCGCGACGTCGGGATATTGGGCAACCGGCAATTGGGTGACTGCGACAACGCCAACGATCACGATGACGATCGAGAGCACCGTGGCAAAAATCGGCCGGTCAATGAAGAAATGAGAAATCATAGATGCATTCCACACGCGTCGCGACATCAGCGACGCAGGCGGCGGGCCGCACTACGAGCGGGCTACCGCGCCGCAATGGAAGTGCCGGGCATTTCCGCCTCAACAGGATAGTTGAGCCGCGCCCGCTGCAGGTTGTCCACGATCACTTGCCACTGACCGATGTTTTCACCCTCTGCGAGCTTGTCGGCAGGGACGATGGCGCGCATCCCATCATCCGCAATCGCCCCCAGCGTTACGTTTCGCCGCCGCACTGTTTTTTTGTCATCCACGATGAGGACGTACCTTTTGTCCTGATCCGATAGAATCGCAGTATCGGGGACGAGCGAGGCCTCGTATTGTTGACCAATCGTGAGCCGCACGCGCACGCGCGACCCAGGAACAAACATGCCGTTTGCGTTCGGCACATGGCCGTAAAGCTGAATAGTTCCGGTGGTCTGGTCGACGCGATTGTCGCCGAATCGCAATTCGGCTTCGTGTGAAAAGCCGGATTCGCCATCCAAGGCAAACGAGAACTTCGACTTGCGGTCCTTCAGATTGGCCAGCAAGTCGGAAAGATTTCCCCCGGCGGCACCGATGCTTTTGGCGTATCGCTGCATTGACCGCTCATCAATATTGAAATAGATACGAATCGGATCAACGGAAACGATCGTTGTGAGCAAGGGGTCGCTGCCACCTGCGTTGACCAGATTTCCTTCGCTCAGCTCGCTCTTGCTGACGCGGCCGTCAATGTCGGCTGTTATTTTCGAGTATTCAAGATCGAGTTTTGCGTACGTGATTACATTCTGGGCGGCGCTGATTTGTGCAGCCAATGCCAGGGCGTCGGCCTCGGCCTTTTCGACTTGCTGGACGCTCGCGCCGCCTTTCGTTTGCAGGATCCGCATCCGCGCTTCTTCTTTGTCGGCCGCAACTCTTTGCGCTTCGTAAACTTTCAGATCGTCGCGCGCCTTACCAATTTCCGCTAGATACGGCCGAGGATCGAGCTCGTAGAGCAAATCGCCTGCCTTGACGTACTGCCCGTTTGAGAAGTGGATTTTCTGGATGTGTCCCTTCACGCGAGAACGAACTTCAACGGTGTGATCGGCGCCCATCCAGCCGTTGAACTCTTCATGGTCGGAGAGCTGCCGCGCGACGGGCTGCATGACCGTGACTCGCGGCGGTGGCGGCGCGACTGCGGCAGGTGGTTCCTCGCAGCCGACCCAAAGAATGCAAAGAATGGCCGCAAGCAAACGACTAGAAGCGCTGAAAGATAGGCGCATGTTATACCGGGCTTTGGCTCAATTCGAGCCGGACGCTATGTCCGTTAGCACCGAACAAACCGCAGCTTCTTGATGCGGCCCCGCCCCATGCCGATTAGTTTACCGAACGGCACTTGTGATGAACGTCATGTTATCACGTCCACTGCGCAATGCAACAAGCGAGAAGCGAGCGGCGGATAGATGAGGGCTAGATGATTCAGCCATTAATTGGCTTGTAAGTCATTTTCGACGGCATATCCCTCTGCGGCAGGAGACGACAGATTGCCGTCGCAAGAGGGCTGGCCGGCGCACTCAGAGTGCTTTTCGACACAGCGGTAGTAGTTGGCAGCGATTGGCCGGCACAGATTTGGGCACGGCTTTGGACAGTAGCAATCGGCCGAGTATCCGACGAAACAGGGAATGCAGGGTAGGGGCTTTTGGCAATATGCGACGCCGCAGCCATTCGCAAAGCAGGTGATGCACGGCTGTGGTTTTCGGCAATAGATCGGGCAACAAGCGCGCAATAAATCGTCAGGGCAAACCAAAGTTTGAAACGGATGGGAAGGTCCCTCAGCCTCAAGCGGTTCTTGCGCTGGTGTTGCGCGGGCGACCGCGAGACAGGCCACTAGCGCGACGGTTCTTGAAATTGCATGATCGATCATGAAGACTCTTACTCCGTCGTGGCGGCTACATTCATCGTTTGGGACGCAGTCGTCTCCAGTTCCTGCCCGACCGCTTCCGTAATGGGCAGAAGCATGCTGTCGGCATGCTCCGTGAAATATTGGAAATCGATATCGTTGTCGGCGCCTGGAACCGGCATTTCTTCCAAGAATGGCCGTTCAAACGTTTCGAGTTCGGTCACCTCCGAACTGGGGCCTCCCAATCGAATCTGCCAGCCGCCACCAAGTGCCCGATACGCGGCAATGAGACTTAGCGCTATGTTACCTTGGGCCACGGCAAATTCGTCCTGCTGCTCGGTTAGGTTCTCTTGGAAGACGAATACGGGCGTGAAGTCAATCGCGCCTTGGTTGTATTGTTCATTCGTGATTTCAACGGTTCTCGTCGCCGCTGTGACGCTCTCGCCCAAGTGCTGCGCCTGCTCCTGCGATCGCAGGAACGCGACGATCGCGTCTTCAACTTCCTGCCCCGCAATAAGCACCTGGTCCTGATACGCATAGGCGAGCTCTTGGAACCGCGCATCCTGGACACGGACGTTATTCACCAAACGACCGTAGTTCAAGATATCCCAGCGAAAGCCGGGGCTGATCTCCCCGATCATGCTTCCGGATTTGAATAAGTCGCCGAATTGTTCGGCCTCGACGCCAATCGTTCCCAGCACCGTGAAGTGCGGGTATAAGTCGCTGACCGCGACGCCAATTCGCGCACTTTGAGCCGCAACAAGACGCTCGGCACGGCGAACATCGGGGCGGCGGCGCACCAGGTCGGCCGGCACACCGGACACAACTTCACGCGGCGTGACCGGTATTCCGCCGGCACCGAGAATGCTCTCCATGTCGCGAGGCGGCATCCCCAATAATACGCATAAACGGTTGGCGGCCTGCCGGCGCCCGATTTCAAGAACCGGTATCAACGCCTGCGTTTCTTCGAGGATCTGCCTGGCTTGATGAGTGTCGCGCTCGGTGGTTGCCCCGGCTTCGAATTTGTCACTCGCTAGTTGAAACGACCGTTGCTGAATATCGACATTGGCGCGAGCGTAAGTCAGGCGCTGTTGGAATGTGCGATATTCCACATAACTTGCGGCCACGTCCGAAAGCAATACGACGAGCACGTCGTCGTAATCCTCGACCGACGCATCCAGTTCCGCATCCGCCGCTTCGATCGCGCGGCGATAGCGGCCCCAGAAGTCGAGCTCCCATGTGCCGCTCAAACCAAACGTCCACTCGGAGAACCAAACTTCAGGTGGCGGGTTTGCAATATTCTCACTGACTTTAATTCGCGAGTATTCGCCGAACGCGAATTGCTCTTGCGGGAATAGATTACCGGCGGCAATGCCGCGCAGTGCTCTGGCCTCGAGAATCCGTGCGCCCGCGGCCCGCAACGTGAGATTCTGTTGATACGCGGTTTGAACGAGGCTATTGAGCACCGGATCGTTGAAGACCGTCCACCAATCGCTGAGCTGCTGCTCTTCGCTCTCCACGCGCGGATCGGCATAGTCGATCCACTGGGAGGCCACGGGTGCGGCCGGCGGGCAGTAATTCGGGCCGACCTTAAATCCGTTGTGCCACCAGTCCCGGCATCGCCCCCCAGGTAGGTGGCAGCACCAAGCACTTACCACTAATGCTAGTAGGCATAGCAGCGCTAACAGTCGTCCGCTTGCCGGCAGGCCCGATCGTGTCGAAGTGGTGTCGGCAATCCGTCTTGTCCCTAAAAACCGCCTCATCGCGACATTCCTTGATCGCTCGTGGCCGTACGCCCGGCAAAGTGCTTGCGATCGGATTTACCGAATCGACCGGTAAATCGACTATCGGTGGGCGAAACCGGCAAATGCAGTTTGACCGCTGCCCTGGGCATTTGCGGCGAATTAGCGCAACTCAGCCAGGATTGGCTGATCGTTACAGCCCTCAGGGTCAATCACCGGGCGCACAAAGACGAGCAAGGTTTGCGACCCTCAAACCCATGAACGCGGGCTGCCTGAAGCCGCGTGTCGTTGTCGCGCTTCATCTCAAAACGTGCGATCCAACCCAATCGTGGTACTAGCACTTGCGAGTGAGAATGGGAGAATACGTTGGTGTACAAATTTGCTGATCAACTCGTAGTGGCGTTGATGGTTGTTTCGCTTTGAGCTTTTCCAGCCAATTCGGTCTGCTCGACTTCAACGCAGCGACTCACGTCAATGAGTGACGGATTGCGTGATGTCGGGAACTCACGACATGACGTACAGTGCCAACGGCCGCGTTCGCCGAACTCTCGCCTCAATATTTCCACCGGCGGAGTGGCTGCCACGTTATCAGGCGTCGTGGTTGACATACGACGTTGTCGCCGGCGTCACGTTGGCCGCATACGCAATTCCGGTTTCATTGGCGTATGCCTCGCTGGCGGGGCTGCCGCCGCATTATGGCATTTATTGTTACCTGGTTGGCGGCATTGGCTACGTGCTTTTCGGCACATCGAAGCAGTTGGCGGTGGGCCCCACATCGGCCATCGCGATGCTGGTAGGCACCACGGTCGCCGGCATGGCCGAGGAAGATCCGGCACGTTGGGCGGCCATTGCCTCGCTGACTGCGCTAGTGGTTGCCGCGTTCGGTGGATTGGCCTGGTTATTGCGCTTGAGCGGCTTGGTGAATTTCATCAGTGAAACGATACTCATTGGCTTCAAAGCCGGAGCGGCGCTAACAATTGCTCTTACGCAGCTTCCAAAATTGTTCGGCGTGCCCGGTGGCGGCGATCACTTTTTCGAGCGGACATGGATGCTGCTTGGCCAGCTTGGACAGACAAATTTGTTCGTCCTGTCGTTCGGCCTCACAGCGCTCGCTCTGCTGCTATTGGGAGACCGATTTTTTCCGGGTCGGCCGGTGGCGCTGTTGGTTGTGGCGGCTGCGATCATCGTCATGTCACTCACTGCACTTGCCGCGCGAGGCGTGGCAACGGTTGGCGCCATTCCAGCCGGACTGCCCGATTTTGCCTGGCCGTCGCTGCGACCGCGCGACGTCGATGGCGTTTTGCCTCTGGCCGCCGCATGCTTTCTTTTGGCCTACGTGGAAGGAGTTTCCGCCGCCCGCACGCTTGCGGAAAAGCACGGCTACAAAATCAATCCGCGTCAGGAATTGTTGGCGCTGGGAGCGGCAAACCTGGCTGCCGCGTTCAGTCATGGCTTTCCGGTCGCCGGCGGACTTTCGCAGTCGGCCGTGAATGACAAAGCCGGAGCGCGGACGCCGCTATCGCTCGTGTTCGCATCAGCGGCCATCGCCGGCTGCCTGCTGTTTTTCACGGGTCTTTTGCGTAATTTGCCGAGTGTCGTCCTGGCCGCGATCGTCCTGGTTGCCGTGCGCGGCTTGTTCAACGTGGCGGCACTTCGGCACCTGTGGCGCGTGAGTCGACTCGAGTTTGGCATCGCGATGGTGGCACTTGTGGGCGTTTTGTTGCTGGGCATTCTGAAAGGTGTTCTACTGGCGGTCGTCGTTTCCGTGCTCATGCTACTGACGACGGCTGCCCGTCCGAATGTGGCGTTTCTCGGGCGGATTCCGGGCACGCGTCGATTCTCTGATCTGCAGCGGCATCCGGATAACGAACCGATTGAAAATACATTGATCTTTCGTGTTGAAGCATCGCTTCTGTATTTCAACGTTGACCATGTAAGGAATTGTGTCGCGGCTAAGATTTCCGAAACCGACTCATTGCGGCTGGTGGTGTGCGACCTTTCGAATTCTCCGTATGTTGATGTGGCGGGCGCCGCAATGCTCTCAGCCTTACACAAGGACCTGGGCACGCGTGGAATCCAGCTTCGCATCGTGGAGGCGCACGCAAGAACACGTGATTTGCTGCGGGCCGAAGGTTTGGAAGAACACGTCGGCTATCTCGGTCGACATATTTCCGTAGAACAGGCGATCGTCGAATTCGCGGAGTGCGAGCAACTTGCTTAAGAAGGTATGAATCGATGAGCAAAAGAATTGGCATAGTAATCGGCGGCGGCGATTGCCCTGGTCTCAATGCGGTGATTCGCTCGGTGGCCAAGGCGGCCGCGCAGCGGGGCTGGGAGAGTGTTGGAATATTGGGCGGCTACGATGGCTTGCTGCCGCCCGGCAACTATCGGGTTCTCGACTCCTATGCGCTCGACGGGCTATTGGTCCGAGGCGGCACCGTTCTGGGCACTGCCAATCGCGGTCAATTCACAGCCAAAGTAGGGCACGGGGAGAGCCGCGGCCTGCCGATGGAGCTGCTGGAGAATGTGAAACGCGGAATGGCGCAGGTTGGCTTGACCGCGCTCGTGACGATTGGCGGCGATGGTTCGCTCAGCATTGCACAGAAGTTCCACCAAAGTGGAATTCCGATCGTCGGCGTTCCTAAAACGATCGAC
>DASXWB010000515.1:0-4370 GCA_036503915.1 Lacipirellulaceae bacterium
TGATGACATCATCATAGAAGATGGTCGCGCCGCCTCCGCCGGAGATGATCTTGCCGCCCGGGGCGTTGGTCACGGCGCCGTCGATGTTGGCCGTGCCGGCGAAATTCATCGTGCCTTGGTTCACGAGCCCGCCGCCGACGATCAGCGAGCCGTTGCCGGAGATGAAGCCGCCGACGTTATTGGTGAGGTTCTGCGTGAATTCGAGTTCGCCACCGAGCAACTTGATCTGGCCGGCGTTCGAGTTGCCCGAGCCGGTGAGCCGGAGCGATCGACCAGCTTGGGCGCGAAGCTCGCCGGTAACGGCGTTGGTAAATGGCCCGCCGATCTCACCGTCGCCGGTGATGAGGCCAGAGTTCGTGATACCGAGCGTCGAGTTTACCGTCATATTCGGACCCAGATCGAGGATTTCTCCGATCGTTCCAACCGAAGTCGTGACAGGGCCAACCTTAATGTTTTGATTCAGGACATTGAACGTACCACTATTGAGAATGAGATGCGAAGCGGCATCATTTATATCCCCCAAGGTGAGCGTGCCACCGTCGACCGTCACTGTTGTCTTGAAGGTCGTGTAGAATGAATTTGATGCAGCAAGACCTTTGCCGGCTGGAATTACGATCACGTCGCCGAAGAATTCCTTGACGTTTTCGTCATTTCCGATTCCCTGGCTGATGCTTCCGAAGTCGATCGTACCGGAGATGAAATTGAAAGCGCCGCCAGCTTCGCGATCGTAGGACTGCATTCTTATTGTGCCACCATGCAGGGTGACTGTGCCCTGGGGGCCGATATCCAGAAAGCCCACTTCTGCGACTGCCTGATCGGTAACTTCTAAACGTCCTGGACTTGGACTTTCGAACTGTCCAGGAATACCGAAACCCAGCCTAAGCGAGGAGACGGTCCACGAGGCGTTCGCACCGCGGACTACGACTTCGTTGTTTCGGTTAACGACAGCGCCTTTATCCGCAATCACCGTTCCGTCAGATTCGATCACCAAGGAGGTGTTGCCTGCTGGGTCGACAACAAACAAAGAATCTAACGCAGTTAATGTACTTCCACTCGAGACGTAGGTGTCCCTGTTTATGTAGGTGTCGCCTTCAATGGCGAGGCTTTTGCCGTCTTCGAGAAAAACAATGCTGATGACTACGTCCAAGAGTTCATTGATTGTCGCATCTGTTCCGATGGTGCGGTCGCCGGCGAGCTGAATCGTGCCTGCCGTGTAGTTGAGCCGGCTTAAGCCCCCGCTGCCGCCGACGGTGTTTAAGCGGAGCGTGCCGCCGTTAAGATTGACGGTGCTTTGGCTGTTGATCCAGAGGTTGTTTGTGACGTATACGGAGCTGTTGTTCTGAATCGTGAGTGTGCCGGTGGCTGTGCCGGAGTTGCCCACGATGAGATCGTTGCCGACGGTGAGCCTGCCGCCGCTGATCGTGTACGTGCCTGTCGAGCCGGCGTTGTAGCCGAGGTGGACATGGTGTCCAGCGCCGACGGTGGAGTTGACGCCGCCGGTCTGATTAAAGGTGCCGTTGCCGTTGTAGCCAATGTATTCGTCGTGATTGGATGAGAGTACGGCGGTGCCGCTGAGGTTGTAGGTGCCCATCGAACCGGTATTGTAGCCGACGAACAGTCCGCCCAGTGCACTCGCGTTGAGGGTGTTCGTGCCGGCGGAGTGGTTGAACGTGCCCGTGCCAGTATGCCCGACCCATTCGGATTGGTTGGCCACGAGAGCGCCGCCGCTGAGTGTATAAGTGCCGGTCGAGCCGGCGCCCCAGCCGACAATGAGATCCACACCTGGGCTGATGGTGGTCGTGCCGGCGGATTGGTTTACCGCGCCGCGGCCGTTGGTAAGAGCAGAGCCGTTGTAGCCGCCGACGGCGATCGCGGCGGCGGTCAGATTGTTGTTGTTCGGCAGCGACAGCGTATTTGTTGCCGTGCCGGGGCCAGTTAGGTCGATGCTCACAAGGCCCAATGAAGGCGCATTGACATCGTACGTGACCGTGTGGGCCGTCCCGTCGGTATGCACGATGTTGACCGCCTCGCCGCCGACGGGCACGCCGCCATTGTCGGCGCCGGCGGCGGAGACAGCACTCCAGTTGTTGCTGGGGCTCCAGTTGCCGGTGATGATGCCGTTCTTCCAGTACTTAGTGGCGTGGGCGACCGTTGCCGGCGAGAGTGCCAGGACCACTAACGCCGCGATCACAGTTTTAGTCGTTTTCATGAGAGTCCTCTTCGTTGACGTCGAGGTTTGCGCAGGGTTTGATCCCGATGAAGGGAAACGCCAACCGCGGCGAGCAGGAGGAGGGCAAGCGACGCGGGTTCGGGGACGATCCTCCAGGCGATGGCGTGGTAGTTGAGGCTGGCGTCTCGCGCGTAGCCGTAGATGGCGCCGCCGTCGATGGACCGAGCTTCGGAACTGATGAACGATGCGGGGAGGACCGAATGCAGATCGACGAGGCTGGCCGCCGAGCCGCTCCAGAGCAGGGCGTGAGCTCGATTGCCCGTTGCACTGCCGAAGCCCCAGCCCACCTGCTGCGTGCCGTTGGCGCCGTAGGCATAGGTAGCAATGAACCCGCTTGGGTGGAGGTCAACGGCGCTGGCCGCCGAGCCGCTCCAGAGCAGGGCGTGATCCAAAAACCCCGTCGCTGGGCCGTGGCCGTAGCCGACCTGCTGCCCGCCGCCGGCGCCGCGGGCAAAGGTAGCACTGAACTCGCTGCCTGGGTGAAGGTCAACGACGCTGTCCGCCGAGCCGCTCCAGAGCAGGGCGTGCTCGACATACCCCGTCGCTGGGCCGTAGCCGCGGCCCACCTGCTGCGTGCCGTCGGTGCCGTAGGCTTCGGCGATGAGGAACCCGGGGCTGAGGTCAACGAAGCTGGCGGCCGAGCTGCTCCAGAGCAGGGCGTGGGCGTTGCCGTCCGTCGCTGGGCCGTAGCCGAAGCCCACCTGCTGCGTGCCGCTGTTGGCCCTGGCTAAGGAGTTGGTGAACCCGGCGGGGTTGAGGTCAACGGCGCTGGCGGCCGAGCCGCTCCAGAGCAGGGCGTGGTAATTATTGTTGCCGGTCGCCGTGCCGGAGCCGTAGCCCACCTGCTGTGTGCCGCTGGCGCCGAAGGCAAATGAATACGTGAACCCGGTGGGATTGAGGTCAATGCCGCTGGGTGCTGAAGGGGTCCAGAGCAGGGCGTGCTCGTTGTTTCCTGTCGCCGATCCGTAGCCGTTGCCGACGACTTGCCCGCCTGCGGCGAACGCGGGAGCGATGAAGGTGAATCCCGCCGGTGTGCCCAGCGTGTACAGATCGGTGTACGAAATCACCGCCGCGTGCGCCGCGCCGGTCATCGCCAGCATCGCGCAGAGCACGGACAACCGCAGCGCCGCAAGTGAGCAGGAGTTCCCGCGCATCGTTTCCTCCCTCGCCATTGCAACAGAGACCTGCGACAAGCTATCTCCTTGACGGGCGACGCACCGGTCGACTGATAATCGAGGCGTTTGAGTCGGCGAGCGCATGACACACCTTCCTCTCTTGAGAACCAGTAGCTCTCTCAAAGTTGTTGGTATCAGGCTCAGCGCTTCTGGCGACGCAGTCGTACTATCGCAACTACGAGACCGGCACCGAGGAGTATGCCCGAGGTCGGTTCCGGAATAGCCGTCGCCGACAGATTATCAAACGAGCCTTCGAGATTAGTGGAGTTCGTTCCGATCCAGATGACACTCACACCCGCGAACGACGGCTCCAGCGCCGGACCACCGATGTTGTCGTCCAAGAAAGAAACCTGCAATAGCTGTGTGCCGCCGGGTTCATCGTAGACGCGGCTACTGATTTCGTTGCCAATTATGTCCAGCTCCAAAAAGTAGCTGCGGTTCAGGTCAGTGAGCAATGGTTGGCTGCCTTGATTTGGATCGTCGCTGTTATATACAGCGACCGGACCGAGTGCCTCCGGCAGCAACTTGGCTATTCCTAGACGACCAGAGCTGAAATCAATCCCTGCCGTGTAGAGGCCGACATCGCGACGGCCGCGAACTACGTTCAGCAGGTCATCCGAATTGCCCAGCGGGTTCAATATCGCCGAAATCCGAACGTCTCCAAAAATCTGACTCTGTTCCCTCGCAAACGCTCCAAAACCAAAGATGCCACCGGCCCCGCCCTGTGCCGGCGTTCGGCTGTCGCTGAGCCGTAGGATCCCGTCGTTGAAACTTGTGGCAAACGTGGCCGAGGTAGTACCGATTTGGCCGGTCACGAACGACGCCGGAGGCGGCGACGAGAAATCGTAACTAAAATCGCCTTTGGCAAAGCAACCGATGGATGCCGCCCAACCAGCGGCCAACTGGAACACCACGCGACTGGAAGCAGTTTTCATCACAGTTTCTCCAATTTCAGAAGGATATGC
>DASXWB010000516.1:0-7936 GCA_036503915.1 Lacipirellulaceae bacterium
ATACGCCGAAGCTTGGCTCATTGCCCTTCCAAAACTCGTGCGAGCCATCAGGCGCGCGGAGGCGCGTGAACTCGTAACTCTGGACGTCACCGCGAGCGATGCCCATGCCGTCGAGTTGAAAACTCACAAATACGTCTACGCCCTTAAGCAGCGTGATGCGGTGATAGAACAAATAAATCGCCTGATTGACGCAGGCGCCGTGAATCGCCCAGATGCGATGCACAGCTGGATCTTCGTCGTCGGCGAAGCGAACGATCTGCCGCGGCCGCTTGCCATCAGGCATGGTAAAAAATTCAAACTTCCGAATTCCCTGCGATGCATCCTGCGGTGGCACGATTGCCGCTGTGTTGGAACGCAATCGAGTCAGGTCTAGCCCATGGATCGACTTAAATGGTCCTTCCACGGTGTCTCCGAATATCCATAGGGATTTGCCCGACGGCAGCACGGTGCTCGTCGCGCCGTCCATGCCCGTTACGCCGACTGAGTTATCGAGAAACTGGCTACCCAAATGGCGCGCTCGCCCGACCAGCAATTGCATCGACGGGTAAACTTGCTCGACCTGCTGGCCTGTCACGCCGCAACAATGCAACGCAGGCCCAACAACAGTCGAGCTAAGAGCGGACTGAATGAATTGACGGCGCGAGCGAATCATTCCGGCGCAACCTCTTGCGGGGTTCGGTTTAACAACTAAATATCCGTCCCAATCCGCCGCATCATAAGTAGAGTGGTTTGCGTGACGGCGCCACCCAGCTTCGTGGAAAAGCTGCGCGTGTCGCTGTAGTGATCAAACGACGTAAATTGAAATCGCTTGATGCCCAAGCGCATTGCACCGCGCGTGGCCTCCAGTTTCAGCCAAACGTTGGCCCAACCGCCCCGCAGGATCGGATCGACGATGTCCGCATCCACCACGGCCGTGTCCCGGTCGCGGCGATGTGCGAGAATGCAGCCCAAGGTTTTATCGCCGACGACCAGCACGCGCGAGTACCGTGGGTGAAATGCACCGGCGCCGTCGCCGCGCAGCTTCCGATACAACTCGCCGCGATTGCCGCCTAAATGGTCGAGATGGAGCTGCAGCACGGCCGGCAAATTCGCCTGGAATAGTGGAATGATCCGCGCCGCATGCGGAATCCGTCCGCGCTCGCGCATGCGGTCCAACAGCGGTGAGAGTTGCGGTTCAAACCGTTCCAGCGACAGCGTGTGCTCCTGGACTGTTTCGCATGGCGCGAATCCAAGAGACATCCAGCCGCACATTTCTTTGCTTCCCTCTACAGCGCGCCGAGCGGCATAGAGTGCCGCGGCGCCGGCTCGCCGCGCTGCCGTCCCCAAATGGCCGACGAGCGCCGTGCCGATTCCGTGCCCCCGGCACGGCTCAATCACGTGCACAGCCACCCCGGGGCCAACTAGCGGCGGGCGCCGTGCCAACCGAGTTGCGGCTGCCGCGCCTATTACCAGCCCATGTGTGAGGTCGACGGCGACGAAGGCCGCAGCCGCCTCGCGCAGTTCGGGCACGAGCATGCGAACTGCCTTCGCGTCCGCGGCGGCAGCCGGGGCAATCGCAAACTTTCCGCCGGCAATGTCAAACTGCGTTGCCACCGCCGCTTCTCCGCGTCAGGTCGGGACAATTCAACTCGTTAAACTGATCCACGAATTCGAGAGTGGCGCAGGCAATACTGTGCAATGGAATTTCGCTTTGTGACGGCAATAGGCGGGGACTTTAGCGGTTGTTGCTGGCATCGGAGTCGGCTCCTCTCTCCGTAGACTACGGAGGCTATGAGAGTTTTTGAGCCGCGCTGCCCGACGCAGGCAGGTACGCTAAGTCAAGCGTTCAGCGAAGTTTAAGTCAAGCGCGCCCGGCAGGACTCGAACCTGCAACCCCTGGTTCCGAAGACCGGAGACCAGGATTTCCAAGTCGTTGGCGCGCAAGGCATTGTAACGACTGGTTTCGACGGTTGCACCACTGGTTGCACCAGCTTCGCAGATTCGACGCACAAATCAGTCGAGGACCTCGCTGCCGAACTGCGGCGCCGGCTGTCGGTGGATGAGTGCTGGCGGCTGGCCGAATTGCTTATCGAGGAGTGACGTGGCGCCGTCGGAGGCATAGGTGGCTCATGTGCCACGTATTGGGTGAGGCGCATCTCCACTTGTTGACTTGGGATCCGCGTTTGCAAAGCGATGCGAAGCGACCGGATGAGGTACGAGCTCTGCAAATTGCCCGTTGATCTGCTGTGGAAACCTTCAAAGCGCTCGAAAGCCAGACTGTCTGAAAGGGACCCTTACGGTTTCGAGTTCGCACCCAAGCGAAAGCGAGCCATTAGAAAGCACCGAGGCCCTGCAAAATCCAAAAGATATCGGTCATGCCGCAGCTTCGGGCGGTCGCAGCGGAGCAACAAACGGCAAGTCAACCGGCTGATACGGCTTTGGCGCCGAACAACGAATCGAGGGGCCCCATCGCCTCCCAAATCTTTACCACACGCCCGGCCGTTGCTGCAGACACGTACTCTATCTAGCTAGGCCGTGGCGACACGCATTTTCAAATGTTACCTGCCAAATTTACTCCAATTCGAATTTCACTACATCGTGCAGGTGGCGACGGCGCCCAAACCTCGGCGTTCCGGGGGAACTACGAGGTTTTGTCGCCACGAGATTCCGCGTTGGTACCTTTCAATGTTACCTGGATTGCTTGGGCCGATCTTTAACGCCCGCAACCGTCGAGAGCACGCACGATGGCTCAAGGAATGAATGTAGAGAAGCGACTTCGCAGGATGCTCGACAAGCAGGAGTCGCTCGTTAGCGCCTTGCAGAGCCTCGCGGAAACGCACAGCGGCGACGGCGAGAGTGAGAGGGCCAAAGTAATCCTGATGACGTGGGTGAGCTCGCTGGAGGCCTTAGAAGACGCGCGGGAGGCACTGGATGATTTGGTTGAGACGGTGTACTACGCCGCGCTGGTGGAAGCTGAAGAGCGAGCGCGGGCCCGGCCGCGCTGATTCAACTTTCGCGTTGGCGACCACAAATGAGACGAGGGGGTCCCCATGGCTCGCCAAATCTTTACCACACCCGTGGGGTGCTTCCGGCGAATGAGTGCTCTTTTCTCGAACCGACCAACCTGCCCACGGAGAAGCTAAGCCGCATTAGAGAACGGCTGGAACGCGAGGCCCGGGCAACCGAAGAGCTTCATTTCTACTTTCGCGCCGATTGAAGATTCGCCGACATCGTGCGCTCGAATCCCTCTAGGCCGCATGTCGAATTACCGGCAAGATTGGCTAAGCCGAGTAGCTGCGCCGCCGATGAGTACTCGGCACTTTGAATATTGAAATGAGTTTAGAGACGCCCGAGCGGCAAAGTTAGATGACATTTGCGCTTGCGGCGAAGAGTGCCGGCAAACCAAGGGATTTGGCAAATATATGTGCTACTGACGGCTCAACGAATTTCCGTCGACGGTATAATCGGCGTCATGTCAGACGTCACGCACATTTTGTCGGCGATCGAGCGGGGAGATTCGCGCGCGAGCGAGCAGTTGTTGCCGCTGGTCTATGCGGAACTTCGCCAGATGGCCGCCGCTAGACTTGCTAGCGAGAAGCCCGGCCAGACGCTGCAGGCGACGGCCCTGGTTCACGAGGCGTACGTGCGATTGGTGGATGGTTCCAGCCCGCAGCGCTGGCAGTCGCGGGGCCACTTCTTTGCCGCCGCCGCCGAAGCGATGCGGCGAATTCTTGTCGAAAATGCCCGTCGCAAGCGACGCAAGAAACACGGCGGCGAGGTTCATCGAGTAGAACTGAGCGAGTCGGATTTGGCGACGACCATACCGGATGAACGGCTACTGGCCATCGACGAGGCGCTCGACAGCCTGGCCAAAGAAGATCCGCAAGCCGCCGAGTTGGTCAAGCTGCGGTTTTTCGCGGGATTCTCCATCGCCGAGGCCGGCGAAGTTATCGGCGTGTCACGCTCAAGCGCCTATGCTCAATGGGCTTACGCGCGGGCTTGGCTGCAAAACCGAGTCGATGCGGCGGACTAACTTCGCCCCGCGCAGAATACTTTTCGCAATTTCTGGACGAATCCGTTCACAACGTCGCATTACGTTGTGGAGCGTGCTTCGCGTGGTGGTTGTCATGAATACAGAAACACTCACGGCCAAAGATTTATTCATCGAGTTGGTGAGCCATGTTCCTCCAGAGCAGTGGAACGAGCGGCTCGAACAGGCCTGCCCGGGAAACGATGACCTTCAGAGTCGTGTCCGCGCCTTGCTACGTGCACACGCCGAGCCAGGCAGCTTCTTGGAACGCCCCGCAATGGCCGACGAGGCGACAGCGGACCAGGCCTCGCCCCTTGCCGAGCGTCCCGGTACGGTCATCGGCCCGTACAAGCTGCTGCAGCAAATCGGCGAAGGGGGGATGGGGGTCGTGTTCATGGCCGAGCAAGATCGGCCGGTCCGCCGCAAGGTGGCGCTCAAAGTCATTAAACCCGGCATGGACACGCGTCAGGTGATTGGGCGCTTCGACGCCGAGCGCCAAGCCCTGGCGATGATGGATCATCCGAACATCGCCAAAGTGCTCGACGCCGGAGCCACAGAAAATGGCCGGCCGTACTTTGTGATGGAATTGGTTCAAGGTGTCCCCATCACCGAGTATTGCGATCAGTGTAACCTCACGACCCGCGAGCGGCTCGAACTATTCATCACTGTTTGCCAGGCCGTTCAGCACGCGCACCAGAAGGGAGTCATCCATCGCGACATCAAACCGACCAACGTGCTCGTGGCCATCCAAGACGGCAAGCCAGCGCCAAAGATAATCGACTTCGGCGTCGCCAAGGCGATCGACCAGCGCCTGACGGAACGGACGCTGACCAACGCCTTCGCGCAGATGGTCGGCACGCCGCTCTACATGAGCCCCGAACAGGCCGAGCTCAGTCCGCTGGGCGTTGACACTCGCAGCGATATTTATTCGTTAGGCGTATTACTCTACGAGCTCCTCACCGGCACTACGCCGTTTCACAAGGACCGGCTGCACGCGGCGCCCTATGACGTGCTACGGCGCATCATTCGCGAAGAAGCCCCGCCGCGGCCCAGCGCCCGGCTCAGCACGCTGGCGGCCGACCTCGCCACCACGATCGCCGAGCAGCGCCGCACGGAGCCGCGCCGCTTAACGCAGCAAGTCCGCGGTGAGCTGGACTGGATCGTGATGAAGTGCCTCGAAAAAGACCGTAACCGCCGTTATGAAACTGCCGACAGTCTGGCCCGCGATGTCGAGCATTACCTCGCCGACAAGCCCGTGCAAGCTTGCCCACCGTCGGCGGCTTATCGCCTCCGCAAATTCGCACGGCGGAACAAGGGGCCGGTGCTGGCGGTGAGCCTGGTCCTGCTGGTCCTCGTGGCCGGCATCGTCGGTACGACTTGGCAGGCGATTCGTGCTGCCAATCGCGCCGAGGGGGAACGGCTCGCCAAGGAGCGGGCCGAGACCAACTTCAACCTCGCCAACGAGGCGGTCGAGGAGTACCTGGGGACGGTGACCAACGACCCGGACCTGAAGCGAGCCGACTTCCACCTGCTGCGCAAGAAGCTGCTGGAGGGCGCCCTCCCGTTCTTTGAGAAAATCGCTCAGCAGAAGAGCGACGACCCGGAAGTCGAAGCGCGACGGGGCCGGGCGTATATGCGGCTGGGATCCTTGCGCCTCTCGCTGGGAGAGAACCAAACCGCTGTTGAGGACTTCGAGGCGGCGCGGGCGATCTTCGCCCGCCTCTCCGGCGACTCACCCGAAGCCCCGGAGTACCGTCAAAATCTGGCCGGTAGCCATCGGAACCGGGCCATCGCGCTGAACCGCCTGGGGAAGAACGCGGAGGCGGAAGGGGCCTATCGCCAAGCCCTAGACATTTATGGGCACCTCGTCACCGAGTACCCGAAGGAGCCGAAGTACCAGGTGGGCCTGGCCGAGGTCCACAACGACCTCGGCAGCTTGCTGCGGGAGCTGCGAAGGACCGAGCAGGCGGAACAGGCCTATCGCGACGCCCTGCGCATCCGGGAGAAGCTGCACAAGGACTCCCCCACCGTGCCCGAATACCGACGGCATCTGGCCGGGATCTACAACGACCTGTTCGTTCTTCTGTTGGACCAGGGAAAGTACGACGAGGCGAAAACGGTTGGGGACCCGGCGGTCGAACTCCTGGAGAAGCTTGTCGCCGAGTTCGACGAGCCCGAACTCCGCCAGGGTCTGGCCACCCTCTTGATGAACCTGGGCAATATGCTGTTTGAACTCGGGAAGCCGCAAGCGGCGGACGCGGCGTATCGCAAGGCGCTGGACATCCAGCAGAAACTGGTCGCCGATTTCCGCACCGTGCCACATTACCGAGACCGTTTAGCTGGAATCCACCGCAACCTGGGACTCCACGCGCTGCTGGGCCGTGGCAATCTCCTGAACGCGGAGGAGTCCTTTCGCGAATCGCTCGGCATCTGGGAGAAGCTGTCCACGGACCTCCCCACCGTGCCGGAATATCTGCGGCACCGGGCCAGTAGCCACGGCGACCTGGCGGATTTGAAGTACAGACAAGAGAATTGGGCGGCATCCGAGGACCAGCGACGACAGGCCATCTCACTCTTCGCGGATCTGGTGAACGTATTCCCGGAGGCGCCCGACTATCGCTTCGAACTGGCCACGAATCGCGGCAAGCTGGGGCTCGTCCTGAACAGGCGCGGCCAGCGAACGGATGCCATAGACGCGCACAAGCTGGCCATCGAAGACCTGCAAATACTCACGGAGAAATATCGCAATGTGCCGGACTATACGGTGCAGTTGGGTGGCAACCTGTGCAACCTCGGCTTGCACATCCTGAACGATGGCCGGCCCGAGGACGCCCTCGAGTGGTTTGCGCGGGCGATCCAAACTTTGACTCCGTTCGTCAATCAAGATCCCCGAGTGGTTCCCGCCCGGGAGTTCCTACGAAACAGCCACTATAACCGGGCCTTGGCTCTGATGGCGCTGAAGCGCTTCGCCGACGCAGTTCCGGACTGGGACCGTGTTATCGCGCTGGATGACGGCCCGGACTGGCCCATGCCCCGGATGTGGCGAGCGCACTGCCTGGCCCACGTCGCGCCGGAACGGGCTGTGGCCGATGCCGAAGAGGTCATCCAAGACCCCAAGCTTCCCTCGACGATCTTCTACCAGGCCGCGCGCGTTTGTGCCGTGGCCAGTGCGACCGTGAAAGACGCCCAGAAGCGCGAGCAGTTCGCCGCCCGGGCCGTGGCCCTGCTCCAGGAGGCTCGCGCCCGAGGCAACTTCCTGGACAAGTCCAACCTGGAGGGCCTGACGTCCGATTCGGGACTCGACTCTCTGCGCGAGCGCGAGGACTTCAAGAAGCTGCTGGCTGAACTGGAAGACAAAAGGAAATGAAGAACAAGCCGCAACACGCAGAGATGATAAGGTACGCGCCGACGCAGCCGAGCTGCTCGGCCTTAACGAACCGAAATAACGTGACTGAATAGCACTCTTCGCGACTGCGAATGCGCCCACGGTGCGCGCGTCGCCCACCCGACTGAGACCGCTGGAGGATCTATGAATCCCTTGTATTCCCATCATCCGAATCGCACAATCCGCGCCGCCGCGACGCTGGTTTGGGTCACGCTGATGCTCTCGCCCGCGCCGGGCTTGGCCGCGCCGCCCGCCATCTACAACCTCGGCACCCTCGGCGGGACGATCAGCGGCGGCTCCGCCGTCAATGACGCGGGGCAGGTGGCGGGGTACAGCTACACCGCCGGCAACTTGGCCATCCGCGCGTTCCGCTACGACGGCACCCCCGGCAGCGGCGGCGTGATGCGCGACCTGGGCACCTTCGGCGGGACGTACAGCGGCGGCCACGCCATCAACAACGCGGGGCAGGTCGCGGGGTCGGCCAATCTGACCGGTGACGACGCCAACCGCGCCTTCCGCTACGACGGCACGCCCGGCGCCGG
>DASXWB010000517.1:0-5576 GCA_036503915.1 Lacipirellulaceae bacterium
GGAAAGCCGCCAAACGACTTGCAGCGGGCGCGTGGGGCGAAACTCGCTGAATATCGCCCCACGAAAAAAAGAAAAAAACTTCGTGGAGGCAAAAATCAAGAGCCGACCCCGAAACCGCGCGAGCGCGGAGGTTCGTCAAGCCCATGGCGCGATGCAAACCACGGAAGCCGGCAATAGGATGACTTTTGAACCCTTGAAACCCATGTTTCCACGCCGGAACGCCGGAAAATTGACATCTGCGCCCGCGGCTGAATATACTGCTAGTAGCAAACTCTTTAGGAACTATCTCCAGGCGCACCAACCTGTTCCGGCGGCCGGTCGGCCGACGCGGTTGGTGGCCGCCGGGAGCATTGCGGGCACTTGATGAGCTTTTCGTCGTGCCCGCTGCGCTGGATGTGTCGCATCGCACTTCGGCGGCGCTGAGCTAAGCCCCCAGAAGGCGTTTTGCGCTGATTGGCATACGCAAGGGAACGAAACTATGAATTGGCTGGGCAAGGTTTTCGTGGTGCTGATTCTGATCATGAGCCTGGTGTTCATGGGCCTGGCCATGGCCGTGTATGCCACGCACAAGAACTGGAAGGAAGTCATCGAGGGAGCGCCCGGCTCTCCGGGTTTGCGCACACGTCTTGATCAGGCGCAGCAGGAAAATCAGCAGCTCGTCGCCGAGCGCAACCGGAAGGTCGAGGAGTTGGAGGGTGAAAAGGACGCCGCCTTGCGACAAGTTGCCCAACTTGAAAGCGAACGCACCGGGCTGGTCACGCGCAACCAGTCCATCCAGGCTGAGAATGACAAGCTGACTCAAGACATCGCGCAGGCGACGGCCGCCGTGTCGGCAACACAGGCCAACAACGACAAGCTGGCGGCCGAGGTGACGAACCTCCGGCAGCAGATTCGCACGGCGCAGCAGGCGCGCGACGCGGCCTTCAGGGAGACGCTCGCATCCACCGAGCAGCTGCATCAGCTGATCGGCAAATATGAAATCGCCCAGGAGCGGCTGCAGCAGCTCACGCAGCAGGTCGCCGGCATGCGAACCGTCATGCAGGCCAGCGACATCAACCCGGACACAGACCCGTCGGGCGTCGTGCCCACAGTCGACGGCGTCGTGAGCCAGGTCCGCCGCGTGCCGGGTGATCAATTGGTGGAATTCACCATCGGCAGCGATGATGGCGTGAAAGAAGGCGACACCGTGATCGTGTATCGCGGCAACCGATATTTGGGCCGGCTCGCGATTCTCGAGACATCGCCCGACAAGTCGGTCGGCCGCGTCGAGCGGCGTTTTCAGCAGGGCCAGATTCAGGAGGGTGACCGTGTCGCTACCCGACTCAAGCTCTGAGCGCCCGCAAGGCGTCCTGGTACGCCGGCCGAAGACGTCGATCTACACGGTGCTGCTTCTGGTGGCGCTTGTGGCGATCATGTTCGGCTGCCTGCTGATGGTGATTGAGCTGGCGCAATACGGCTTCCAATGGAAGCCGCCGGCGAATTTGCGATCGGCTGCTCCCGCGACGGCGCCCGATGTTTTGCTCGCCTAGGTGGGGAATGTATGGCTCAGGGTGATCTGGGTGTTCCGATACGGGTTGTCGCACCGAAGCCGCGGATGACGGTGTACTTTGCGCTGCTGATCATCGCGCTGGTGGCGCTGCTCGCCGGGTGCTTGTTTCTTTGGATCGAGATCGGCCGCTTCGGCGGCTTCGGGGCCGTGCCGGGAACCGTCTCGTCGCTTGAGCGGCCCGCGGTTTTGATTGCCGCAGACAGCGAACCGCAATGGCTCGGCTGAGCGTTAATTCGTGGCGGGCGGCTCTGGCTGGCGGGCACCTAGCTCGCGATCGAGGTCCAACAGCGCGGCCGGGTCGTCTTTTACGAGCTGGAACTTGTAGACGATGTCGCGGGCCGTCTTCTCTTCTTCAACTTGCTCGTTGATGAACCATTCCAGCTCCACCAGCGCCGCAAACGATTTTTCTGTGAACGCCATCTCGTAAAGCGAATTGATCTGCGCGGTGACCGTTTGCTCTTGCTCGAGCGCTTTTTTAAACACATCGGGGATGGAAGCGAAATCGAATTGCGGCTGGGCAATCGGCTGCAGTTTCACTCGCCCTTGCCGAGCGATCAGAAAGTCGTAGAGCCGCATGGCATGGCCGTATTCCTCCTGGCTCTGCAGCCGCATCCAATGAGCGCACCCGCGAAATTGCTTGTGCTCGCAGTAGGCGCTCATCGAGAGATAGCTGTACATCGAGAACAGCTCGTTGTTGATCTGCTGATTGACGGCCTCCTGCATCGTGTCGTTAAGCATCATGTTCTTGTTTCCGTGGGTCGGCGTGAAAAGTGCTTCGGCGGGCGCGTTGCCGTGTTTGGCTGACTAACGAATTATATGAATTGCCAGTTGGCTGCCCATTGGCAATAGCCACCTCAGCCAACAAAAAAGGGACGCAGAACGATTGGTTCCGAGTCCCAGTATCAACAAGAGCGAATAAAATCCAGTGGGCCCGACTGGAGTTGAACCAGCACGCCCTTGCGGGCACAAGGCCCTCAACCTTGCGCGTCTGCCAATTCCGCCACGGGCCCGAGTCACGCTCAGACACAGGCGCTTTGCCGGCGTCTTCGCGGGGAGCATCAAGTTTATCCGGCAGGCCGTGGAGGTTCAAGCGCGGGCGGCGACAGGTCGAAGCAGTATGGAATCATGAGCCCCATCCCCGTAGCGAGAATAGCGGATGTATGCGCCGGAGATTGGCATAAAATAATCTTTTGCCCCAGCGGACGCGCTTCAGGTGATGCCTTGACTTCTGCACCGAGCCATTTTGAGAAAACACTGCTCGCCGTTGATATCGGCAACAGCCGGATCAAGCTCGGCCTGTTTTCTGGCGACGCATCGACCGCTCCGCTGCCCGTTCCGATGCAAACGCTGGAGTTGCCGCTGGAGAACCGTGATGGTGATTTCGATGCGCCGCCCCTCGAAGCGTGGTGCGAAGCGAACCTTAAAGGCGATGCCACCTGGTGGATCTCCAGCGTTCACTCCGGGGCGGCCGTGCGCTGGCTTGGAGCTGTGCGACGAATCGCGAAGCAACAAGATTACAACTGGTCGCTGCGGCCAATCGCAAACGACAATGTGCCGATGACGATCGAGGTCGACTTCCCAGAGCGCGTGGGGACCGACCGGCTGATGGCGGCGATTGCCGCGAACCGGCTGCGGCGTGCCGATCGGGCCGCAATCATCATCGACCTTGGCACTGCGATTAAGGTCGATGTAGTGACGCGTGCCGGCGCGTTTGCCGGCGGCGCGATTCTGCCGGGGCTGGCGATGTCGGCCCGCGCTCTCGAAGAGCAAACCGACACGCTGCCGCGCGTCGCGGTCGACCAGTGGCGAGCACCGCCGCCGGCGCTTGGCAAGAGCACCGAGCCGGCAATTGAAGCAGGTCTATTCTGGGGCGCCGTGGGCGCGATCCGCGAGCTTGTCGAGCATTACGCAAACGAATTCGGGCCGTCGCCCGACTTGTTTGCCTCCGGCGGCGCATCGCAACTGGTTGCCGGCGTGTTATCACAGCGCCACGGCCTGAGGGTCGTCCATGTGCCGCATCTGGTGCTCGGCGGGATTGCGTTGCTGGGGTCCGAATCCCCCGGTGGAGTCCACCATGGCGGATCGTTGACCGGCGGCTGACTTGCAATGCCCGATCCCTCGCCAATTCACGCGCATGACACAACCGAAGTTGTCGAGCTGACGCCCGTCGGGCGCGGGGCCGTGGCGGTTGTATTGGTGGCCGGACCCGATGCGCTGCCTGTTGTCGAGCAATGCTTCACGCCGGCAAGCGGTCGCCGGCTTGGCGATATGCCCTTGCAGCGAATCGCATTTGGGCGATTCGGCGATCCCGACGGCGAAGAAGTTATCGTCTGCCAGCGATCGCGCGACGAGATCGAGATCCACTGTCATGGGGGCACAGCGGCGGTGCAGGCGCTCATCGGACGGCTTGTACAGCGTGGTTGCCAGCAAGTTTCCTGGCAGGATTGGCTGCGGCGCACCTGTGGCGATCCGCTGAAGGCGGCGGCTCAAATCGCGCTCGCCGACGCCCCTACCGCGCGCACCGCGGCAATCCTGCTCGACCAATATCATGGCGCGCTTGCAACTGCGGCTCGCCAAATTGGCGTCGCGATCGAATCGGCGAATTGGCAGCGAGCGGCCGAGGCAATTGACGCTGTATTGGCGTACCGCGACGTTGGAATGCACCTCGCCGCGCCGTGGCGCGTGGTGCTAGCCGGTCCGACGAACGTCGGCAAGAGCAGCCTGATCAACGCGCTCGCCGGATTCCAGCGAGCGATCGTTTCGCCGCAGCATGGCACGACACGCGACGTCGTGACGACGACAACGGCGATCGACGGCTGGCCGGTGGAGCTTGCCGATACGGCCGGCATTCGTGAGGCCGAAGATGAATTGGAGTCGGCGGGCATTGATCTAGCGGAGAAAACGGTGGCCGGCGCCGACCTCGTGATTGTCGTCGACGATGCCACACAACCATCCTTTAGCTGCGCGAGCGACCAAATGATTACGGCAACGCTATCGAGCTTGGCGCCCGGGCGCGTGGTTCGAGTGCAGAATAAAATCGACTTGTTGTCAGAAACGCACACGGGGGGTGCGGCTCGTAGTGAGCCCCCGATGCGCCTGCAGAGCCAGCGGCACCCGTCGCGCATCGTTCGCACGAGCGCCACGACGGGGGAGGGCATTGAGGATTTAATTGCTGCTATCGCGGAGGCACTCGTACCGCATGCGCCCGCGCCCGGCGCGGCAGTTCCGTTTACGGCCGAACAAGTTGCTGCTCTCGAGTCAGCACTTGCCGCAGTCGCGGCACACGATGCGGCCAGGGGTTTAGCCGCGCTGCAACCGTTGATTACGTCTATTTGATTGCAGTTCGCCGGCAACGCGCCGGGGCCGCGCTTCGGCGGACCCGGCATCCGGCAAAAGCCGGTCGCCGCGTTGCCCAGTCGAGCCGCTGACGCCCCGGCTCGCTGGCGTTGCTGTCGCGCTGCTACCTCCGGGGGAGATTCTTGGCGATAAAGCGTTCAAACGCGGTTGCGGTTGTGCCGATGAAAACTTAGAGACCGGATGGACCGGTTATATCGAATTTATTGATTGGGGCGAGGAGCACGGCTCCGTGCAGCACGGGGCCGATGCATCGCATCGAATTGGCCGCTGGTGAATTCCGGGGGGGAACGCAATGCGCACGTGTCTCCGTTATGCCGTGTTCGGTTTGCTGTGTTTCGCATTATCGCCGCTGGCGACGTCAGGCGAGGAAATGGTTGATCTGTCGATCAACGAGGGCTCGCGCCTCGTGGCGACAGGCGCGACGGCCAGCGATACGCCCACCGCGAGCGAATCTTCGGCCGATGGCCAGGAGAAAGATGCGCCCGACAGCGACACGCTGGAGCCAACGTCGCAGTTGTCGGACTACACGCCCGAGCTGGCCGCTGACAAAGACGACAAAGAGAGCGACGAGAATTCGCCATTTGGCGCTGCGCTCGCCAAGACTCAACCGGAACCGACTGCCGCACAGCAAACGGACACAGCGGCCAAAGCAAATTCCACGGCCACGTCC
>DASXWB010000518.1:0-3792 GCA_036503915.1 Lacipirellulaceae bacterium
CGCCGGCCAGCCACGAGCTCCGCCAAATATTCGTCCAGCCGGGCGCGCATCTTTGCGAGGCCGATGTCAATCGCTGGCCGCTGGACTGCTCGTTCGGGCGACATGAACAGCTCGGTCGCCAGATAGTCGGCATCCACAAGACATGAAAAGAGCATCCGCGTAAACAAGGACAACTGAACAACCGCCCGCGCTTGATCTTTGTCAAACGTCAATGGCGGAAGTGGCAGCTGAGTCGTTTCGGCCAGTTCCCGAGGGGCGGCACTCCAAGAGGGAATTCGTTTCTTGAGGCGGCAATCCAATCCGGTTTGTCCGTGGTCAGCGACGCGGTTAGCCAAACCCGCGTGGTGGCCGGCTATGCAATAAGCAATTAGGTCGCCGACGGCGAATCCGAATGATGTGCACGACTTGGAGGCATGCTGCGCGCCGGCTGTGGAATGGTCTACACGGTTGGGCTGATTTTCGAGATGGGCCTCGAAACCATTCTCTAGGAGCAGCTTGTCCTGAAACTCCGCAGAATACTTTCCCACGTCATGCCACAAACCCGTGACGCGTCCCCATTCCGCCGCGCCGAATTTGTCTGCAAACGTGCCAGCTAGATCGGAGACCGCTTGAAGATGATCCTCCAGCGGCTCCCATTCCTCGATTGGCCGTCCGGGCAACGAGTGCGCAAAGTAGCGGCTCACCAGAATAACCCGTTATTGATAAGACAAGACCACAGGGAAGAGCAGCAGTGCGAATTTAAACCGTGTACTGGACGCTTGTCAACTAGCACGCTCAGGAAGAATCCAGATAAGCGGCCAAATACATAGCCTGTCAATGGGATTTCGGTTCGCGAAGTACCGCGGCGGAGAAAAACGCCTTGGGGAATACCGAGACGTTGCCACGCCACCACGGCTATTTGTCGAGCGAACCGATTTGGCACGGCCGTCGCGTAAGAGGCCGCCTCGATCAAACTCCATAGACGCAATCCAGATCGGTCTCGCTGTCTAAACCGCATTATTTTCCACGTCGTCGCAAAATGAGAGCAATCGGCGTCGAGTCGCCTGCCAAATTGCCCCGTGGGGCCAATTAGCCTGGTGAAATACGAAACACCACTTTGGCGTCGGAACCCGCACCATTTGATACACTTTCGACCAGAGGCTGCCAGCGATCAGAATCGCCTAGCGGATCGAAGCCCTTGTAAGCTCGTGAAGTACAAGCGGACTTTGGGACATCGGCGGCATGAAAAGTCCGTTTCTCGTTGGTTACCGACTAGCAGCAACCATATTCAAAGCGATGTCATACCTCGGTCCATCCGGGTAGTGAAAAAGAATGTCCAACAGCTTTCTGCCGCCGAGCTGTTCTTTGATTTTCAGATACTCACGTTTCGTCAAATTGTGTTTGGCCAATATTCCCTCAATGGTCAGCACTTTGGCCGAAATCATGTGATTGGCTGGCGTTTCTTGTGGAATGATGCTACCAATAGTTTCCGTCATAGTTCCTCCGAATAAGTTATGGAAGTGTTACTCGCACGTGCGCGAGGAATTTCGTCGAGCGACCCCTCAGTTACCCTAATGATCGTGAAGCGGATTTATTCAGCATGAAGCGCAAACAATTCATGCGCATGGGAGTCGCCGTTGGGAGCATCCGCCTCAGACCTGAGCAGATTGCAGGTTTAGAATCGCCACGCGGATGAGGCTCTAATAGGCTGACGAATGCTTAATCGCGTCCACGTCGCCGGTTGGCGACGGCTAGCGATTCATAACATTTACTTCGAAAAACAATTGCGGACTGAATGATCGCGGTTATCAAGAACGGCCGCTGGTCCGTGAAGGGCTGCGTCAAAAGTGCACCCGGAAGGAATCGAACCTTCAACCTCGGCATTAAGAGTGCCTTGCTCTGCCAATTGAGCTACGGGTGCATTGTCTACTTGTCTACGATGTCTACCGAAAGGAGGCGATTTGGGATCAAAACTGACCAAATGCCAACGTCAGTAAGTTCACAAAACCGCTTATTTCTGCGACTATTTAGTGGTCAACCAAAAAATTCTTCCGTCCCCCTCTTGATTAAGAGTCAGTTGCTCTGCCAGTTGAGCTAAGGGAGCCCTTGTCGCATTGCATTGTAGCGGATAGCAGTGGTTCTCACCAAGCCGCTGATTTCGCAACCGTTTGCGGTCAGCCGAGGTTAAGTCACTCGGAGCATGGCTACCATGTTACAAGAATCTGGCTAATATAAGACTCGAGCCGTCGGCGGGCTGCTGGCCAGGTGAGCGTGAGGCTGCCGACGGCCCAATGGCCTATGCCCGGATCTAACATTGGCGGAACGCGACGTGACGGCCGGCACCCTTGAATTGTTGGAAGCGGCGGTGTGTTTCCTCGTCTCAATCGTTATCAATACAATTCAAAGGCCAAAGCGAGCGACTCGTCGATCAGACTCTGGCTGGGAGCATCGTCGACACGATCGCCGCTGTTGCGAATGTGGAGCGGCTCAAAGGAATCGCGCCGCAGTGACTGCCAAATGCGATCCGTTGCCAGCAATAACAGGTCGTCGTCACGATGCCGGCCGAGGGAGTCGTTGCGGAATCGCGCGAGCGATGGCCTGCTCGAGGGGCGCCATGTGAATGAAGTCTCCACCGTGGTAAAGCTGTTCGCTCGTGCGGACGTGGATTTCTCGGGGGCGCGTCCCTGCGTCTCCGATTCGCCAACTTCGATCGACGAGGCGCCGAACGTAGCCGCGGCTGCGCTGCCGGCTGCGCCGGGCGACGGCAGTGATGCGCCAAAATTCGCTTTCCAAACCGCGTGGTCACGAGCGTCGGTCATTCGATCACCATTTCCGTCCGCCGACAGATCCGTTGTTGAACCAACATTCTTTCGCCAAATGACGTAGTCGGCCGCATCGACCGTGTTGTTCCGGTTGTAGTCGCCCGTCACGCTGGGCCGGTCCCCTAGAAACTCCACGCGCACCAACTTTGCGTCCGGGCCGCCGCCGAACTGCGCGCCCCATTCGAGCACGTACAGCGCCCCGTCCGGTCCCAGCTCGACATCAATGGGCCGATTAAAGCTAAGATCCGAGAAGATGCGATTGATCTTGAGCAGTTCGCCACTCTGTTCAAGCTTCACTTCAAAAAACTGGCTGCGCGACCATTCGTACATGATGAGCGTATCGTCGAAGTACTCGGGCAGCTTGATGCGCGACTCCGACGCGGCATTGAAATGATAAACGGGTCCGGCCATGGCCGTGCGCCCGCCGCTGCCTAACTCGGGGAATTCCGTGCTTGTCCCATAGGGATACCAGATCAGCGCGGGGTTCGCGGGCGGCAAATTCGTCGGCCCGGTATTGTTCGGCGAATTGTTTACGGGCGCTGCCGGATTGAATAACGCGCCCGAGATTCCGGTGTCGAAGTCGAAGTCGCGGTAGGGTTTGTTATCGGCGATAATGTACGGCCAGCCAAAGTTGCCGGCTTGACGCGCCTGGTTGATTTCGTCGTAACCGCGCGGACCGCGCGTGGCGCTGTCGTTAACGGCGTCGGGCCCCACCTCGCCCCAATACAGCCAGCCCGTTTCCGCGTCGATCGAAATCCGGAACGGATTGCGATTGCCCATCACGTAGATTTCAGGGCGGCCGGCCAGACCGTCGGCGGGAAACAGATTCCCAGCCGGAATTGTGTACGTGCCATCAGGCTCGGGTTTGATCCGTAGAATCTTTCCGCGAAGGTCATTGGCGTTTCCGGCGCTTCGCTGCGCGTCATACTTGAAACGCCCCGGGCGTTCGTCGATCGGGTTGAAACCGCTCGATTCAAACGGGTTGGTGTTG
>DASXWB010000519.1:0-2155 GCA_036503915.1 Lacipirellulaceae bacterium
GAACAGCTCGCGGGCTTCATCCACGGTAATTTTGCGCTCCGTCTCCACGAGGATGCTCTCGCTGTGGCAATTGCTTACCGGCACGCGCACGCACGTCGGGCAGATGCGAATCGAATCGTCGCCCAGAATCTTATGCGTCTCATAGACCATCTTCATCTCTTCGGAAGTGTAACCGGCATGCTTCGGCGAGCCGATTTGCGGAATGAGGTTGAAGGCGATCGGATGAGCGAACGTCTCGTACTTGTACGTAACGTTGTTCAGTGCGGCCTTCGTTCCCGCGACCAAGTCGCGCTGGCCACCGACCCCTGCACCGCTCGTTGCCTGGTACGTGCTCACGACAACGCGGCGTACGCGGGCCGCATCATGCAGCGGCTTAAGCGCCACGACCATCTGCGTGGTCGAACAATTCGGGCTCGCGATGATGCCCTGGTGATCGAGCACGGCGTCCGGATTCACTTCCGGAATCACCAGCGGCACCTTGGGATCCATGCGCCAATAGCCGCTCTCGTCGACCACGACGCAGTCGCGCTCCACCGCCCACGGCACGAATTCCTTGGCCACGGGGTCGGGCGTGCTGCCGATTGCCAGGTCGATGCCATCAAACGCCTCGGGCCGCAGCTCCTCGACCTTGTGCGAACGGCCGGCGAACTCGATCGTGCTGCCCGCCGAGCGCGCGGAGGCGAGAAACGTAATCTTCTCAAACGGAAATTCCCGCTCTTCCAGCAGCGAGCGAATGAGTCGTCCCACGGCGCCGGTGGCGCCGACAATGGCAATCGATTCGAACACAGGCGTTGCTCCTCGTAGGTGCCGCGAGCCGAGCGACACTTTGTCGGAAGACAAGGAGACAAGGAGAGTGGGAGACAAGGAGATCCAGGCGTCAATCTGGCTCTCCCTGTCTCCTTGTCTCCTTGTCTCCTTGTCTCCTTGTCTAGTTCAATCCGCTTCGGCTCCGCGGACTCAGTAAGTATAGATTGCTTCGGCGCGGTGAACAATTGGCTCAATCCGCGCCGCCCGCCCTGCTCGCCTTGCCGACTACCGCCAGCGAGATCCGCCGCGCGATCGGGTCGAATACTTTGCGCACGGTCTTCGGCGAGATGAACGCCAGGTTGCCGATCAGCATCACCAGGCCGAACGTGGGCATGCCCAAAAACAGCGCGATGCCGCCGTGGACCAGCACCGCCATCAAGAGCACCCACGGCCGAGTCAGCCGCGGCCAAACGAGCGCGCAGTACGACAGCTCCCAGAAGACAGTTACGTGCGTCATGAAGTTCAGGAGCAGGGGATATTTTGCCGTCCAGGTCATGGGGAGCGACTGGTATTCCAGCATGCCGAAGGAGATCCAGGTCGCTTCGCCATTAACCCACGGTTCGCCCTGCAGCTTCGCGATGCCCGAAAACAAGTAGATGATGCACATGTGCACCTGGATCGCTCGAATCGCCAGGTTGGCCGTCGAGCTGGGCGGCACCTCGTTCGGCGCCCCGCGCTTCAGCCGCCACAAGCGGTCGACCGAATAGCGGGCGCCGCACGGGCCAAGCATCAGATACAGCGCCAGCATGCAATTGATCTTGTCCAGGCCGAAGTACGCGCCGGGGGTAATCCGATTGGCGTATGAAACGGCGAACAGAAATCCAAGAAGCGCCATCGTGCGGCTGAAAAACCCGATCATCAGTAAGAAAAACACCGCGAGCGCCAGCACGTGAACCGTCCAAATCAATTTCGGCGACTGAATGATTCCGAAGTGAGTCCAGATGAATCGCGGCTCTGCGGGAAGTGGGCCTGGGCCGTCGGGGTCGTTGCTCGCGTCGCGAACCTCCTGCATGAGTTGCGGCGTCAGCCAGCCGTCCGGGCCAAAAAACGCCGCCAGGTCCATGGACCAGATGAAGTGCGTGTATAGCAACATGGCGCCGGCCAACACGCGGATTGCCGATAGCGTCGACGGGCTCATCGGCGCGAACCAGAAGTTGTCCCATGCTTCCCAAACTTCGGTGGCGTAACTGCGCGCGGCGGCGATCATCGCGGCACTCCGATCCAGCGCTGGGCTGTGCTCGGCAAGCGCTGTGGCTGACGGTACGGCTGTTGGTGTTGCAGGTAGAAGACACCGGTATGATCGCGTTCCGATGGCCTAAGCGCACTTCGTTGCCGCGTCACCTGGAAC
>DASXWB010000520.1:0-7023 GCA_036503915.1 Lacipirellulaceae bacterium
AGTGAAGGTCCTGCCATAAGTATCTGACAAAGTTGATCGCTTGAGATTTAGCGGCGAAGCTTGCTCCGCCCGAATTACGCCGACAAGATCGACTGGCTCGGCTCCACCGCGCGCACCGGCGACCGATATGCCGGCTGCTGCCGTTTTTGCGTGACGGCGCGCACCCAATCCAAATCGCCGCGTTTCCACACGTACGCAAAGCCCACGAGAAGGACCCCGAAAAACACGCCGATGTCGGCAATCGACGCCAAAGCGAGTGTCTGAGCCGACTCTTGCAAGCCGCCGACGTCGCTCGCAGCCGGCGCGCTCGGCGCGGCAATGCCAAGCTCTCGCAATCGCGCAGCCATAAAGTCGGGCAAAGTACCAGCCGAATTGCCGTCCGCAGCGGCTATTGCAGCCGGCGGCTCGGCCGCCATTTGCGTCGCCTTGCCGAACACGGCCGCCCAGGGAAAGAAAAACGCCACCTCGACATCAAAAATGATGAACAACAGCGCCACCACGTAAAACCGCAAGTCGAATTGAACGAAGCTTGAGCCAATGGTCGGCTCGCCGCACTCGTACACCTCAAGCTTTTCCTGGTTAGGCAGCCGCGGACGCACCAGCCAGCCTACCAACAAGTTCACGAACAAAAACAAAAAGCCCGTGAGCGCGAAGAGCGCTACATACGCGGCAATTGCGGTTGGTGATGCCATGTTTTTGAAGCTTTGAGCTATTAGCCATTAGCTAAGAGCCCAAAGCTGACAGCTAATAGCTTTTTTATTGATTCGGCCCGCCGTGCACGGGCTCGACGATCACCTTCGAATCCGCCACGGCAGTAGGGTTCAACGTCGCCCGGCCCCAGGCCACGTTCAGCGGCAGACGCGAGAAATCGACGATGCAGCCGTCGCGGCTATAGCAGCTCAAGTCGTGCGTCGCCCCCATGAAGATGCAATCCACAGGGCAGGGCTCCACGCACAGCGCACAGAACATGCACTTGGTGTAGTCGATCGTGTAGCCCGTAACCTTAAAGCCCTTGCCGCCCTCGACCCGTTCCTTACCGATGTAAATACAATCGACCGGGCAGGCTTTCGCGCACTGGTCGCAGGCGATGCACGTGGTGAGGTCGAAGCGATGGAAGCCGCGATACCGGGCTGCCACCGGCACCGGCAGCTCCGGGTATTCGAAGTGCTCCGTAAACGCTTTGCGCTCAGGCCGGTACGTTTTGACCCAGGTTCGCAGCGTCACCCACATGCCGTGCGCCACGGTGTACACCGTCTCCACGATGTTGCCCATCCAGGGCCACACAGCCTTTGATTGGTTGATCATCGAGTGCCCGAAATTTCCCTGACAAAGTCAAACCCAGAATCGCGCGTGGCAATACATGAGGCGACTGCTGCAGACGCCTCGAAATCTGGCCCGCCGGTACAGCCGATCGAATGGGTCGCGATCACCCCGTGGCCGAAGCGCTTTGCGAAGCGACGAATTAAACGCACCCCAATTGCGTGCGGCCAGTTAATTATAGAGAGGCGACACTCCGCCGCAACCGCCAATGCACGCGCGCAGACATTCTGTAACATTCTGTACGCTAAGGGAATCAACACCATTAAAAACAGCGACTCTCGCGCGTTTGTGGAGCGCGTCGCGACTTCAACCAAGTCGTGGGCCACTCATCCAACAAAGGCGCTTCAGATGGCGCGACGTGTAAACTTTGAGAAATGCGAACTGCGTCTAATATCGCCAACTTGAAATGTGCAATAGCGAGTCGACAAGCCGGATGCCACAGCTCCAAAGCGTTTCGCATCTTGGTGCGGGAACGCCAAATTGTCATATAATTTCCGAGGAATTGGTGCATTAGTCAAAATGGGAAGAATCGGTTCAAGCTACGTGGCCGGGCATCGATCACTAAAAGACTCTGCTAGCATTCCGACTTCGAAACGACTCGCCGTCACGAGTTCTCTTGAGTTATAAATCCTTACTTGTTAATCGTTTGCGATCACTTAAAAACGCTCTGTGAGCCGGCTCTTCCCGCCGCCAGCCATTCGATTCCGCGCCGGCGGAAGGCCAAATATCGTGCCAAAACCCGCAGCGAGGCGGGAAAAACCCCTCATTGAGCCATGTTCTTTCCTTGACTAGACCTATGCACCACGTAGAGTGGATTGAGGGGCCGTCTGCCTTTACGACGCCCATACCCGGCCATATGCATCGGGCCGTCGGCCCACGGGTTTGGGACAAGCGCCTCGGGCCACGAGCTAGGCAGGCTCCGGCGTTTGGACGTGCCTCCTGAAGGAATCGAGCATGTTAGTTCTGTCACGGAAAAAGAACGAAAGCATCATTATTAATGATGACATTACGATTGTCGTCGTTGAAATCCGCGGCGACAAAGTGCGCCTTGGCGTGGAAGCGCCCAAGGAAGTGCCCGTGCATCGTAATGAGGTCTATGAGGCCATTCGGCGTAATCAACAGAAGCAGGATGCCGGCGAACAACCCGTCACTCACAGCGACGGAACCGCCGCGGCCGAGTAATTTCCACCCGCCAGCACAACTCGCGGGGTCATCCGTCTTGTCTTATAGCTCGTCGCCGCTAGCTGGAGTTTTGAGGATCGTTCGCCTTCCATTGGGTGAAGTCATCATCGCGACGGCCGGATTCAGTCGCGCATCAAATGATTGACCGTCCGTGCCCTTTGCACGCGCCGATATGCGGCAGAAGCCGCGAGGGCGAAGCAGCGTCTTGACGACGTCGCCTCGCAGCCCTATACAGCTAAGACTGCTGCGCAACGTGATTCGTGAAATGCCCGCCGCCATTGGCGACGTTTCTTGACGCTCGCCGACCACTCGCGGTGTGCCGATGGTCGTTCTGCGCCGGCCCCGTCGTCTAGCGGTCTAGGACACCGGCCTTTCACGCCGGTAACACGGGTTCGAGTCCCGTCGGGGTCACTTTCCAAGCAGGGATCCGGGAGCAGGGAGTCGACTGTTTTATACAGTAGCCAGCGACTTATGACGCCGGTTGTCATGTCATTATCTTACGATGCGCTGTTGGTCGTATCTTTCGGTGGGCCTGACCGTCCGGACGACGTTTTGCCCTTCCTGGAAAATGTTTTGCGCGGCCGCAACGTTCCGCGTGAGCGAATGCTCGAAGTTGCGGAGCATTACCGTCATTTTGGCGGCCGCAGCCCGATCAATGAGCAGAACCGGCGGCTGATTGCTGCCATCGAGCGCCATCTGGCCGAAAACGGCCCGCCACTGCGCGTGTATTGGGGCAACCGCAACTGGCACCCGCTTCTGCCGGACACGCTTCGAAAGATGGCCGAGGACGGCATTCAACGCGCGCTTGCGTTTGTGACCAGCCCGTACAGCTCTTACTCCGGCTGCCGGCAATACCGCGAAGATATTTTCCGCGCCCAACAAGAGGTCGGTTCGTCGGCCCCTCAAGTCGACAAGCTGCGCGCGTACTTCAATCACCCTGGATTCATTGAGCCAATGATCGAATGCGCAGAGGCCGCGTTGCAGCAGATTCCGCCGCAGCGCCGGGAGGAGGCTTTGCTGGTTTTCTCGGCGCACAGCGTCCCGCTGGCAATGGCCCAGGCGTCGCAATACGAAGAACAGCTGCGCGAGGCGTGCCGCCTTGTGGCCGAGGGCATTCACGACTCCCTCTCCCTCCGGGAGGGGGCCGGGGTGAGGGAGCCCTGGCACCTGGTTTACCAAAGCCGAAGCGGTTCGCCGCGGCAGCCGTGGCTTGAACCAGATGTTGGCGACTTCATCGAGCAACAACATGGCCATTCGGCGCTGAAAGACGTAGTCGTGGCACCGATTGGTTTCATCTCGGACCACATGGAGGTTTTGTACGACCTGGATACAGAGTTGGCGCAACGCTGCGAGCGGCTAGGCATCAACATGGTGCGCGCCGCCACCGTCGGCACTCATCCGCGCTTTGTGCAAATGATCCGCGAGCTCGTCATCGAGCGTATTTCCGACGTCCCGCAACGTCTTTCGCTAGGCCGGTTCGGACCAAGCCATGATGTTTGCCCGGAGGGTTGTTGCCAGTACTCTCCGACGCGGTAAAAGGGACAAATCGATGTCGAATGCACGTCAGGTTGACGTTCGGCGCCCGTTGGGGAACTCGGGCATGACGGTATCACCGGTGGCGCTCGGCTGCTGGCCAATCGCCGGCATAACGACGCTCGACACAAACGAGGCCGACAGCATCGCGACCATTCAGGCATGTTTTGACCTGGGCATCAATCACCTCGACACGGCCCACGTTTACGGGCCGCACGGCGAGAGCGAAACGCTCGTCGGCCGCGCGATTGCCGGCCGCCGCGACGAGATGGTCATCGCCACGAAGTGCGGTATTCACTACGAAGGCAGCGCCATGGTGAACAACGGCCGGCCCGAGCGGCTCCGCGCCGAGTGCGAGGAAAGCCTCCGCCGGCTGGGAACCGACCGCGTCGAGCTACTTTATCTCCACGCGCCCGACGAAAATGTGCCAATCGAGGATTCCGTCGGCGCATTGCGCAAGTTCATGCAGGAAGGAAAGACTCGTTCAGTCGGCGCATCGAACTGCACGATTGAACAGCTGGAAGCGTTCGCAAAGGTCTGCCCGCTGGCTGCCGTGCAGATGCCCTACAACATGCTGCAGCGCGAAATCGAGAAGCGCACCATTCCCTGGTGCCGCGAGCGGAATATCGCTGTGATGGTGTACTGGCCGCTCATGAAGGGCCTGCTCGCCGGCCGCCTCGCGCGCGATCACGAATTCCACAATCGCGACAGCCGCCGCAACTACCCGATGTACCAGGGCGAAGAGTGGCGGAAGAACCAGGATTTCGTGGCGCGCTTGCGAGAATTAGCGGAATTAGGAGTCGTGCGCGGGTCTCCCGACCCCGCACCAGTTGTGCGCGGGTTTCCTGCCCCCGCACGTTCGCCCACTGTAGCCCAGCTCGTAGTCAACTGGACGATCAACCAGCCCGGAATTACTTCGGCGCTATGCGGCGCAAAACGACGCTGGCAAATCGAAGAGCTGGCCGGCGCGATGGGCTGGTCGCTCAGCCGGGAGCAGTTAGAAATGATCGACGCAGCGCTCGCCGAGCGCGGCACGGCCGCTACGAAGAGACTTTTCACTTGATGGCGGCCGGTGGATCGTATGCCTTCGCAACCTCCAGCGAATCGACGAACTCGGGCGTTGCGATAAACAGCGTCTCAATTTCTTCCGTGTCTCTTCGCTGTCCGTCGTTTCTTCTTACCACGACTTCCCGCCGCTGAACGAGCCCTGTGAAAACGGCCGACTGGCCGAACGGCAATTCGAAAGCTGTGTCGCACTGACGCACATGGAACGAGGGCACGCTTTGGCCTTCAATCGTGATCGGTCGCGAGTAATCCGGCTCACTCAATCTCACGCGCAGTTCCAATCTCACCTCGTCATTCCCTAGCGACGTCGCCAACATGTCGACCTGGGTACCAAAGTTCACGAATTCGACCACCTTGTCTGATTTTGGTCCCGCCGGCATTGGGAACTCGCCGCCAACATGAAATGATGCAGGCCGGCCACTCACGATCACTATCGATGGCTCGGCCAGCACCTTGGCGATGTTGTTCTCTTCAAGTGCGCTGACAAAACCAAAGAATGGTTCGTCCGGCGCGACAATGCCAAAGGCACTCGTTTCCAAGCGATCGGCGGTTTTGGGATTCATCAAATCGACAATACTTGTAATAGACCGTTGTCCGCCATCGGCAGTCGCCCAATCCACACCGACCCGTCGCAACTTCGAGCGATTAATTTCAAGGGCGCGAATATTCACGAGGATTTGCTGCGGCGTCCTGGTCTCCTGGCGAAGTTTGTCGATCTCTCGCTGCAATCGATCGCGCTCGGCAATCTTCTGCTCTAGCAACGCACGGTCCGCGGTTTGGTTTCCCGATCCGTCACGAAGTGGCTGCGGCTGCTGTTGTGGTGGCACCGATGATTCCGCGCCGACGACTCGATAGCTCCCAATCGCAGCAATGACCGATACAAGCAGGGGATAGAACGCAGTGCGTCGAACCATGGCGCGACCCCTTTCGCGAGTTTACTGGCGGGCCAAATTGGCGGGAGGATATTCAAAGCGCCCGGCTGCGTCAAGCGGAATTCCGCAGTTGCACCTAATTGGCAAACGTTGCGAATATCGAAAAGTTACGCCGGTTCAGCGAAAACCAGCAGGTAGCCGTTCGGGTCGCGGATGGCGAATTCGCGCAGGCCGAACTCGGTTTCGTGCGGTCCCCATTCGAAGGGCACTTTGCCGCGCAGCTCGTCGGCTAGCCGGTCGAGGCTTTCCGGAAAGAAGTAGAACACACCGGTGCAGGCCGGCGCGTCGGCTGTCGCGCGCGGCGAGTCGCTGAAGAAAATGATCGCCACATCATCGCGGCGGACTTCCGTGCGAATGGGGTCGCTCTCGATCGGATAGTAGCCGGTTTGAACGAAACCGAGAGTTTCGATGTAGAACTCAAGCGTCTCGCGCATGTCGCGCACAAGCAAGCAGGGCAGGATTCGTCGACCAAGGTTGATGGACATGTTCTTATGCTGGATGCCGTCCACAAAAGCCGCGACCGACCACGCCTGCGTTCGCGTTGCTGCCCGTCGCGGCTTTATGGTCAAATGCCCATTGCGGCCAATGCGTCGGCCACGCGGCCGGCGGCGACCGACAACTGTGGATGCTCCGCTTCGAACTTCAAAAGCAAATCCTTCAGGCCGCTGACGTGCGCTTCGACGTCGCCCGGCGACTGCGAGCCTCGTTTCTCAATCGCTCGATCGATTTCATCAGTGAGTGTCCGCAGCCGCGCAAGCGTTTCCGGGTCGACTCCCTCGGCATGCGTCAATTCGTCGTGAAGCTGGCGAAGCGTGGATCGGAGCTGTTCGTTGTCCATCCCCGCAGCCTAACGCGGCGCTCGCCTCGCGGCAAGTAATTGTTACAGTGGGCACTGCCCATGATTTGGGTGAATGGGCACTCGATTGCTGGTGGACAGTGTCCACCTTTTAAGTACTGATGGCAGCGCCCAAGCTTACAAAAAACAAAGCCC
>DASXWB010000521.1:0-4653 GCA_036503915.1 Lacipirellulaceae bacterium
GCTATCGAATTCTTCGTGCTTGCCCTGGCTCACTGGCAACTGGGGCATCAGCAGCAGGCTCGCAAGTGGTACGTACAGGCGGTCGAGTGGATGGAAAAAAATAACCCCGACCGAGAAGATTTGCAGCACCTGCGCGCCGAAGCGGCCGAACTGCTCGGCATCGACGAGCGCGAATCATCCTTGAAAGCTCAATCTAAGAACGACGATGCAGCAGACAAAGCCCCGCCACTTAACCCTGACACCTGACAACTGACCACGAACTAAAACAAAGACGGCCGCTGAGGTCTTGCCGGCTACGACCCGCCTTCGGCGTGTGCCCGCCCTCAGCGGCCCATGATCACTACAGCGCGCTTGGTCTGCGCGCCAATAGCAGCCATTTTCGTTGTATCGCAGACCGTCCCATCACACACGAGCACGGCACCATGTTGACTCAGCACAACCTTTCCATCCCACGGGCGGCGAATCAACTCATCGCAGCACTTGCGCTCGTCACGATCGCGTTCCTTCCGGCGACCGCGCCAGGACTTGATTACACCTGGGACGGCATGGATTCAGTTTGGGACGGCAACCCCGTTAAATGGGACCCCAACGGCGTGCCGGGCAACGGCGACAACGTTTTCTTTGAGACGGCCAACGACGTCACGCTGGGCCAGAACTTATTCGTTGACGACATTACTCTCAGCGACGGGGTCGACTTGGACACTCAGGGATTTCTGCTGGGCGGCGATTTACTCACGCTCTCTGACGGCGGGACGGACTTGATTGTCGATCCTCGCACTATCAATCCAAACAGCCCAGCGCTCGATGTCGACAGGGCCACAATCAATAGCGGTGCCCGGATCACGCTTCTGGGCAGCGTCTTCGAGCTGGACGGCACGGCCGGCACGGGTCTGCTCAACATGAATATTGGCAGCACGCTGCGCGGCTGGGGCGAGATCGAATTGGACGACTCCATCGGTTCGGTGACGACACTCATGGATATGGACGGCACACTGACCGTCGGAGATATCGTTGGCATCACCGGTACACCGGTCGCTCGCACACTGACGATTAATTCCGCGAGCACCAATGCACGGTTAGACCTCGACGGCTCGGGCGGCGGCGGCGACGGCATTGTGAACGTCAATCGCAACGGCACGCTCGACATCAACGTGCCGCTCAGCGACACCTTCGACGGTACGATCAATCTCGCCGCCAATGCGACGTTGGACATTGCCAGTCCGTGGACCCTCAACGGAACGATCAACGTGAACTCCGGAGCGAGCGGTGCAATAGTACCACTCCCCGCCGCGCCTACGCGCATCGCAGGTGGCGACATCTATGGCTTCGGCGGCACAATCACCCTTGACCACGCCGACGAAGTGCTGATCTTTGACGCTCCATATACCCAAGCTGGCACCACGATCAATAACAGCGGCACAATCATATTCAACGCCTTTGCCCAAATCTTCCCGGTCACCGACTTCCTGATGACAGGGTCTAACGCCAGCCTCACGGTAAATCCGGGCGTTACTGTGAATATGGCCGCTGACGACTTTGATCTCGATGGCAACGGCACCGCCACCAATGTCACGACGATTGGCAGTGGGGGTACTCTGAACATCGCTGGTTCTGCCAATGACATCGTGACCGGCGTTATCAACCTCAATGGCGGCACGCTCAACCGCAACGATCCGGACGACTGGGTACTAGGCGGAACCGTGAACGTGGGTGCTGGCACCGGCGTCTCGCAAATCGGCGGCGACGCAGTCACGTTCGGGGCAAACACAACCGTCGGCGAGTTTGCGACGCTACAGTTCAATGCACCCATCACCGTCAATTCGTCGACCACTATGGTTAATGCCGGCGCAAACCTTGTGCTTGCCGGCCCCATTACCTTCAACAACGCCCCAGGTATTATCACAGGGCCGGGCACCGTCACACAGGCGCACAACGCCACAGTCATCGGCAATAGCGGTGTCACCGTGTCTACCTATGACTGGGACGGCGGCAGCACAACCGTCAACCCCGGCGTCACGTTCACGCTCGAAGTGGATCACATCGATACCGGAGGCAGTCTCACGAACGACACGCACAACCATACGATCAATAATCATGGAACGATCAGCGTCACGGTGGCCGATGGCGAGTGGGAGCTTGGCACTGCCGGAGATCTGAATTTCAACTACACAGCGCCCGCGTCTCTGCCGACACTCGAAGGATCGCAGCTCCGAGTCGTGCCTGGCGGCCGCATTGATGTCAACGGCCGGGCCCATATCGAAGCGCCGCTGATTTTGGAAGAAGGTTCAACACCCGGGACCGGCACAGCGGTGACGATCGTCGGCGTCGGCTCCGTCGGCATTGAAGAAGCCACCGTGGTCTTCGCCGGCGGGCTGACCCTCGCGGGAGGCGATGTACTCGACACGATCAATCGAAATACGCTCGATTCCTGGATGAGCGTTTCCAACGGCCTGATGGTCACCGGCATATCGACGATCGATGTGGAAACGATTCGTTGGGATGCGAGCTCCACTACGATCGAGCGCACGGGCGAGCTCAGCCTCATTGCGGACCACATTGAGGACGTTGGCCCGGCTCAGCAGCATGACGGCACCATCAGGCTCAACGGCGGTAAATTGATGGTCAACTTGGGCGCTCATGATACCTGGATCACTGACGGGCTGCTGGATTTGAACAACACGCTCAACTCAATCCCCATTGTGTCGGGGCCGGATACCATCCAAGTCGGCGATGACGCCGGTTCGCTCGATGCAGACATCAACGTGGGCGGCACCGGTCAATCCACCATCAGCGCGCCGCTGACATTCATGTCGGACGCTGATGTCAACATCGCTGCCGGCGCATTGCTCTATACCAGCGGCACAACCACTTTTAATTCCGACAACGGTCTCCAGGATGCGGAGTTTACCGGCGCGGGGACTTGGCTCATCGGCGGAACAACGACCTTTATCGAAGCCACGACCGTCGATATGCCAACTGGCACGATCGATCTTGACGGGGGCGCCGACGACAACATTGGCAATACCATCAATGTGAATCGAGAGGTCACGATGAACCTGGGAGCGCTGGCCAGCTTTGGCCAGCCGAACCTCTTCGGATCCCAAAACACCGTCCAAATTGGCGTGGCCGGATCGCTAACGGTCAACCTGACCGATCCGGACGGCGAATGGACTGTCAACGCGCCGGGAGTCATCACGTACAACGGCGGCGCGAGCAACAATCTCTTCCTCCGCGGCTCCGATATCAACATGAATGGCACACTCAACGTGAACGGCGAAGGACAAATTACGGCCAGGATGGATATCGGGAGCTCAGGCGACGTGAACATCAATTCGCCTGGAGAGGATCTGAACTTCAATGGTGGTTCGATCCTCGACCCCAACAGAATCAATGGCGGCACCATCAATGGACCGGGCGTGCTGAGTTTGAACATCGGCCACGCGCTCTTTGGCTTTGGGACGATCAATGCGAACGTGGCGGCGGGCAACACGGCGGAGCTGCGGGCCGACGGCGACGGCCAAACTCGCACGCTCACCGTCAACGGCACGATGACCGACGTCGGCGTCATCGGCACCGCCGACGCCGATGGAATTCTAAATATGACCAATGCATGGAACACCAATGTGGCCGACGCCGTCGAGCTCCTCGGCGGCGAGCTGGTGGGCGCCGAAATCACGAACGACAACTTGATCCGGGGTTTCGGTCTCGTCTCCGTAAGCCAACTCATTAACAACGGCACAATTTCCGCTGCCAACGACAATACGCTGATCCTCGATCGCGCTGTCGTTAACGCCGGCTATGATTGGGATGGCACTTCGGATAATGGGACGCTGGAAGCCGTGAACGGAAACCTGCATCTGCGCGCCGGCGGCTTTTTCCCCTTTAGCGGCACGATCAATGTCGGACTTGGCCGCGAGCTGTTCGTTGAAGGTCTCAATTTCGTTCACGACCCCGACGCGATCGTTAACCTGGCCGGTGGCGTCTATCGGTCCGACACGCTTCAGGAATTTGCCGGTACGATCAACGTCAATACGGCAATTTCCGAGGTCAATGCTCCCAGCCGCTTCTTTGCCGGGAGCGCGAACAACATCAATGCCGATTTGCAACTGCGGCAGAACTCGATGATCGCGGCGGGCGCAACGTTCTCCGGTGCCGGCACACTGATCAATCTGGCTGGCGGCACGCTCACGGTAGAGAACGGCGCGAACATCGGCGTTGAATTGCAGAACCAAGGCACGCTGGTGATCGGCGCGTCGCCCGGTCAGATCAGCGTCGACGACTACACGCAAGCAGCCACGGGGATACTTGAGATCGAACTCGCAGGACTCGTCCCGGGAACCGAATACGACCGGCTCAATATCGCGGGCGTGGCTACCCTCGACGGAACCTTGGATGTGTCGCTCTTAAACGGCTTTATGCCGTCGGCCGGCGATATGTTTCTTATCCTGAGCGCCGCCGGTGGTATTACGGGCACGTTCGCGACGGAGATTTTGCCAACGCTCAACAATGGCTTGTTCTTCGATGTCAGATACGATCAGAGCGCGGTGAGCTTACTCGTAGCCTTGACGGGCGACTTCAACGCCGACGGTACGGTGGATGCCACCGACTATGCGGTTTGGCGCAAGACCGATGGCTCGCAGCAGGGTTACGATA
>DASXWB010000522.1:0-2579 GCA_036503915.1 Lacipirellulaceae bacterium
CGTGCACCGCGCCCGCGCCCACGGCGGCCAGCGAGTTGGCAACGGCCAGGTCACAATCATTGTGCGTGTGGATACCAAGCGGAAGATTAACCGCTGCGGCCGCCCCCTTGGTGAGAGCCGCGACCTCCTCGGGCATGCTGCCGCCGTTCGTGTCGCACATCACGACGAGCATGGCTCCGCCTTCTACCGCCGCCCGGATGGTCTTGCGGGCGTATTCAGGATTCGCCTTCCAGCCGTCGAAAAAGTGCTCCGCGTCGTAGATCACATCGCGGCCCGCCTCGCGGAAGAACGCGACCGTGTCGCGGATCATGTCGAGATTCTCGTCAAGCGTGACGCGCAAAACGTCGGTAACGTGAAAGTCGTGTGTCTTGCCGACGATCGTAATAACGGGCGCCTTCGAATCCATGAGCGCCTTCATCCCTGGATCGTCAGCCGGCTTCACGCCTCGGCGGCGCGTCATGCCAAAGGCGCATAACCGGCTGTGCTGGAGCGGCTCGGCGGCCATCCTCTGAAAAAACTCGGCATCCTTCGGGTTGGAAAGCGGGTAGCCGCCCTCGATGAAATCGAAGCCAAATTCATCGAGCCGCCGAGCCACGAGCAGCTTGTCCTGCAGCGAAAAGTTCACGCCTTCGCCCTGGGCCCCGTCGCGGAGCGTCGTGTCGTAGATTTGGATGCGGGTCATGGCTTTTGCAACAGGCTAAGACTAAAGGATGCAGGATGTGGGATGCCGGATGCGGGGATGGGAAGTAACTTCCCTGCCCTGCATCCTGCATCCTCGGCCCTCAAACAAAAAAACCCTGAGGCTTTCTTCGGCCTCAGGGTTGCAGTGTTTCGAGTTAGTCGAACCGAACCTAAGGCCTCCCAGGCGCAATAATAATGCCGATGCTGCCGACATTGACGGTCGCCAGGTTGGACACGAAGGGAAGCACGCTGAAAACCACGGTGTTTAAAAGGTTCTTCGATTAGATCAACTACGCAAGGATAGCGGGCTCTCGGCAAGGCGTCAAGTTGACTGCCGCTATGCAGAATCAACCGCCATTTAGTGGCCGAGTCCGCCGCGGCAGATTCGCCGTGGCGAACTTGCTCGGCGAGTCGAACCATTTTCCCAACCGGGCGGTCACGCCCCGCCGCTAAACCTCGATGAGATGGCAACAATTTGGCGATACAATGCTACCCATGACTACACTCAACGAGCGCGCATGGGAACTTTGCGACGCGATGGTTGCCGATGCCGAGCAGCTTGGCATCATTGTGCAAACGATGGCCTGCGGCACGCGATTGATCGATTGCGGAATCAAGGCGGCCGGCAGCATAGAAGCTGGGCTGCAACTCGCTAACATCTGCATGTCAGGGCTGGGCGAGGCAATTATTCTGGGCGACTCGAAATCGGACGCTCCCAAATTGCAAGTTCAAACAGGCACGAATTCGCCGGTCGCTGCCTGCATGGCTTCGCAATATGCGGGATGGGAAATCAAAGGCGATAAGTTTTTCGCGATGGGCTCCGGGCCAATGCGCGCCGCCGCATGCCGGGAGGAGTTGTTTCAACATATTGGCCATTGTGAGCGGCCAGACGTTTGCGTCGGCGTGCTGGAAACAGGCAAACTGCCGTCTGCGACGATTTGCGTGGACATTGCGGAAAAGTGTGGTGTTCCCGCCAATCGCTTGACATTGCTTGCTGCACGGACTGCAAGTCAGGCCGGCACTGTGCAGATTGTCGCGCGCAGTGTCGAAACGGCAATGCATAAACTTCATCTGTTGGATTTTGACCTTCGCCGAATTAAGGCCGCGGAAGGTTTCGCGCCGCTTCCCCCGATCGCAAAAGACGACCTGACGGCCATTGGTTGGACAAATGATGCCATTCTCTATGGCACGTGCGTCGCGCTCCGGGTAAATGGCGACGACGAATCGATCAACCAAATTGGACCGCGCGTGCCGAGCAGCGCATCGGCTGACTACGGACGGCCATTCGGTGAGATTTTCAAACGATATGGTGGCGATTTTTACCGCATCGACCCAATGCTTTTCAGTCCAGCGAGTATCACTTTCCATAACGACGACACAGACCTTCTAGCGTCGTTCGGCAGTCGCGCGCCGGACGTGCTCGCGCAGTCGTTTGCAAATGAATAGCCCGGCCATGCTGGCCGGGCAGATTACTGCGCGTAAATCCGGCCCAGGATGGGCCGGCTGTTTAGTTGCGGCCCATTGCGCGGGCTGGCTATTTGAACTTGCCAATCTTGGCGATCAGGTCGGCCGTGCGCACGCTGTAGCCCCATTCGTTGTCGTACCAGCTAACGACCTTCAGCATATTGCCGGCGAGCACCTGGGTGAAATCGGCCGCAAAGATCGAGCTGTGCGGGTCGCCGATGATGTCGGTCGACACGATCGGGTCTTCGGTGTACGCCAGAATACCCTTCAACGGCCCCTCAGCCGCCTTCTTCATTGCGGCGTTGACTTCCTCCTTCGTCACGTCGCGCGACATGACCGCCGTGAGATCAACGACGCTGCCGGTGGCCACCGGTACACGCAATGAAATGCCGGTCAGCTTGCCCTTGAGAGCCGGCAACACTTCCCCAACGGCT
>DASXWB010000523.1:0-6239 GCA_036503915.1 Lacipirellulaceae bacterium
CGAAAAGTTTCGGCACACGGAGTGTGCATACTAATTTTCCTCAACCAGCGCCATTGCTTGCTCGAAGTTTGCCTGCAGGCGCAGGAATTGGCGGCGGTCTCCGCCGCGGTCCGGATGCAGTTTCTTCACCTTGCGGCGATACGCGGCCAGAATATCGTCGGACGTGCAGGGGAGCGTGAGGCCAAGCGCCAGAATGCAGCGCGGCGTATCGCGGCGAACCCAGGCAGGAAGCTCAGGCCGATAGTTGGAAACGACGACCAGCGCTCGGCGCAGCGAACGCAAATATGCGCGAAAATCTAGCACCATGCACAAATAACCGAGCGCCGCCAATCCGAATGCAATCGCCAAGTAAGCAACTGTCACGGCGCCATCAATGCCGTCCGGCCAAGAGAAGTTCGCCAGGACAGAGGCAAGAGAAATATACGGAGGCATCGGCGCCAATTTTAACGACGCCGGGCGAGTTAATCAAAGCTGGCCTGATTCAGCTGCGGCACACGGAGTATGCCTGCTACATCACGCAGCCCCGCCGAGGCTTACCTGCATGCCTTCGCCGAAGTAGTGCTTGCGCGCTTCGGGGTGATTGAGCACCTCACGCGGCCGGCCGTGGCACAAGACCTGGCCGGCGCGGATCACGTAGCTGCGGTCGGTGATTTCCAACGTCTCACGCACCTGGTGATCGGTGATGAGGATCGCAATCCCGCGATCACGCAAGTCGCGAATGATTGCCTGAATGCTGTCGATCGTCACCGGATCGATTCCAGTAAACGGCTCGTCCAGCAAAATGATTTGGGGGTCGGACACGAGCGCGCGGGCGATTTCCAAGCGCCGTCTTTCGCCGCCCGACAGCGATAACGCCCGGCTGCGCCGCAAATGCGTGATGCCAAACTGCTCCATGAGCAGTTCGGCGCGCCGGTTGCGAACCTTGCGGTTCATGCCGAGCATTTCCATCACGCCCAAGAGGTTTTTTTGAACCGAGAGCTTGCGAAAAACGCTCGATTCCTGGGCCAGGTATCCCATGCCGCCTTCTTTCGCGCGGCGATACATGGGCCAGTTCGTGACGTCTCGGCCGCCGAGCGACACGCGGCCCGCGTCCGGGTCGATCATCCCGCAGGCCATGCGAAAGGTCGTCGTCTTGCCGGCGCCGTTCGGCCCCAAAAGACCAACGATCTCACCCGGATTCACCTCGAAATCGACGCCGTCGACCACGCGCCGGCGCCCATACGACTTCACCAGGCCGCGAACTTTTAACAGCGACACGTGCGGGTCCTCCTTGACTGGGTGTCAGGTTTCAGGTGTCAGGTGTCGGACCTCTGTTATCTGACACCTGACACCCGACACCTTATCTCACCAACCTCATATCCTCGAAGTTGGGAAAGAACGGAAATGGAATCGGCGTTCCAGGAATCTTGTGCCACGAATGCGGCCAATACACGCACAGCGCCTTGCCGATCAACAGCCGGCGCTCCAAATAATCTCCGCCCGGCTTGCCTCCTTTGCTCGTGGCCGACCACAGCCGTGCGTCGGAGCTCTCCGCGCTGTTGTCCCCCATGACAAAAAACTGATCCTCTTTCATGCGAAACTCGACGCTTCGCCGGTTTGAGTAATGGTGCCATTGTTCGGGCTGCGCCGGCAGTTCAGGCGCATACTGCAGGATGTCGCCCCCGAAATCGCTGATGATATTTCCGCGAATATGCTTGGAACTGTCGGCGATGTAATAGATGTCCCGCCACAATTGAAGGCGCGTCACAGCGAGCTTGGCGCCGCGCGCACCGATGCCGGCCGGCGCCAGGTCGCCAGGATCATCTTCGCCGGTCTGCGGCAAGATGTTGTCTCTGCTGCCAAACACGGTGCTGACTTCGTACGACGTTCCGCCCTCGAACTCAACCAAATCGCCGTCAATCCACAGCAGCAACTGATCGTCGACATTGGCAAACGCGACGCGATACTCGCCGGCGCCGTCAATTGTGGTTTTCGCGGTGGCCAGATCGGCAACGCCTTCCGCCGACAGCGTGGCCTCGCCGTTCTCAAGGTTGATCTCGCAGTAAAAATGCCTGCCGGCCTCGACGAGGTCCAGCAGCAGCTCGCCGCGACTTTCCAGCACTTCGACATCGGCTTCAACGATCAGGTCGCCGACCCAATGCAGGCCCTGCTTCATGGGATCGATTCTCAGCCCGTTACGTTCGGCGAGATCGCGCTCGACGAGGCGACCATTATATGGATTGGCGTCCGTGATTAGCCGCCGTTGCGCGCTTTCGAGGTCCGCCTCAGAAAGGGCAATTGGTTGATCAGCTGGCGTGTCCGCCGACAACCGCGCCAGTCGGCGCCACACTCCGTAATCCGGCACGCGATGCTCGTAGCGGATCCATGTTTCGGCATCGCCGCCATCAACCGTATAGCGCTGGCTGACCGCTGTGCCCTCGATCGTCGCTTCGCCCTTCCAGCCGTTTTCCGCAGGCGACGCGTGCCATCGCAGCGGCCAGCCCGCGGCGAATAGTTCCGCCGGGTCGTACTGCGTGTCGTGAACCAGCGCTCGCAAGGCCAACACCTTGTCGGCCGGCTTGGCCTTAAGCTGAAAATCGTCGTCGCTGGCCGCTTGCGAATCGCCGATGAACAAATCGCCCTGATAGACGCGCAGCGTTTCGCCAGGCAGGCCGACGAGGCGCTTGATGTAATTGACCTTCGCGTCGCCGGGAAATTTGAACACGACCACGTCCCAACGCTTCGGATCGCTGAACGCGTAGATATATTTATTGACGAGGATCCGGTCGCCGTTGTATGAACGCTGGCGAGCGATGTCGCGGCCTTCAAGCCGCTCAGGCACGTTCGGCAGCTCCGGCACCATCGGCAGCACGTACTTGCACATCGGACACATGCCGGCCACACACGGAGTGGGAACAACCTGCGGATCGTCGCTCTCTTCTTCACTGGCGCTCACTTGATAGCGATAGCCGCACTTCGGGCATTCGACGTCCTTGTGCCGACCCATCAGCGTGGGCGCCATCGAACCGGTGGGAATCACGAACGCTTCGGCTTCAAAGGTGCGGAACAGGAATGCCAGCACGAAAGCGATGACAATGGATTCGACCGTCTCGCGCACGGCATGAGTCTGCGGCTGGGCCGCTTTAACTGGTTGCTGGGCCGCTTTAATGGACTGCTGGGCCGGCGGTTTTGGATAGGCGTCGCGCGCCTTCGATGATTTCTTCGTCTTGGCCATCGTCGGTCAATTCATGCAATTACAATTGAGATTGGTTCGGTCCGCAAAGCTGACAGCAGGGCGGGCGCACAAGATTATTCGCTGGCCGGCGGGAAATATAGCCCAATTCAATGTGCGATTCGACGGGAAACTAAGCGGAAGGAGTCGCAAAACGCGGTGACGAATCGACCCCAATTGCTTATCCGATATAAGTTTAGCGACGAACGCCCAAACGAAAAGTCGACGCTCTTGCACTTTGCGGATTCGCCCGTGCAATCTCCGCTGCGCGCTGCTGTCCAAAATCAATTCGCACAGCGGGGTTCCTGCCTTCGCGGGTCGGCTGCTCGCATGCCATTCTCCATCACGTTACACTGACTTGTTCTTCGGAATACCAACCGGCTCAGTCGAATCTGACGGCTGGGAAGAGGTTCATTACGATGTTAATGTTCCGCGCTTGGTCGCCACGGCGACTCGTCTGTGGCGAGCGGCGTGCAGTTGTGCTGCTCGCATGCGCGGCCGGCTTGTGGCTGGCAGCATCATTGCCTGCCGGCCAAGAATCAGCCGCGCCCGCTCCTCCTGCCCAAGCTCCGACACAGGTTTTGCGTTCACCAGACGAGTCGATCGAAGTTTCGATTTCGATTGGCGGACCGCTTTCCTATTCTGTTCGCGTCGGTGGACAGCCGCTTGTCGCGCCTTCCCGTCTCGGATTGCGTTTGCGCAACGGAAGCGTGTTCGGCCGCGATGTCGAGCTCGTCAGCGCCAATCATCAAACGAGCGATACAACGTGGGAGAACCGGTTGGGCAAACGCCGCGTTGTGCGCGACAATCACAATCAGCTTCAACTGCTCGTGCGCGAGCGCTCGGCCGCCGGACGCACGTTTGAAGTCGTGTTTCGCGCGTTCAACGACGGCGTGGCGTTTCGCTACGAGCTGTTGTCGCAACCCGGCATGCGCGATTTCGTCTTGGAGGAAGAGCTGACGCAATTCGTTTTTCCCGCCGACCACGTCTGTTTTGCCGGAGAGCAAGAGAAGGGGTTTGCAGGACCGCAGGAATGGGAATTCTCGCGGCGCCGGCTGAGCGACATCAAGCCGGCGTCAATCATTGGGTTGCCGATCGTTGTGGAAACACCGGCCGCCTGGGTGGCGGTTGCGGAGGCCGACCTGTCGAATTGGGCGGGACTATGGATTGGCGGCGTCGAAGCACAGACCGCTGAACCGACGGCGCCCGAGCCCGCTTCAACAGCGGTGACGCTTGTCGCGAAGCTTGCTCCGCGACCCGATGGGCAAGGACTCGTTGTCAGCGAAACGCCGCATCATTCACCGTGGCGCGTGGTTTTGATCGGCCGCCGGCCGGGCCAACTCATCGAGAGTGAGATCATTCGCAATTTGAGCACGCCCAATCAACTCAAGGATTCGTCCTGGGTGAAACCAGGCATGATGGCCTGGGACCATTGGTGGACCGGTGGCACGGTAATGGACACCGTCACCATGAAGGAGTACATCCAGCTGGCGGCCGACATGGGCTGGCCCTATCAGCTCGTGGATTGGGGCTGGTACGGCGAATCGAACAAGCCGGAGGCCGACATCACGAAGGTGGTCGACTCGCTCGACATGGCGGAAGTTCGCCGCTTCGCGCAGGAAAAAGGCGTGCGGCTTTGGCTTTGGCTTCACTGGAACGACGCCAGTCGCAACGACGCCTACAAGGCCGCTTTTCCGCTTTATCAACAATGGGGCATCGCCGGCGTGAAGATTGACTTTATGGACCGCGACGATCAAGAGATGGTCCAGTGGTACGAAAAGATCACGCGCGCGGCGGCCGAACACCAGCTGATGGTGAACTTCCACGGCGCGTTCAAGCCATCGGGTTTCGAGCGCACGTTTCCGAACCAGCTCACGCGCGAAGGCATTTTGGGCAACGAATACAATAAATGGAGCAGCCGCGTCACTCCGGAGCACAAGGTGACGCTGCCCTTCACGCGGCTGCTCGTGGGGCCTGCCGACTTCACGCCCGGCGGATTCTTGAACCGCCAGCCTGGTGCATTCGCATCGCAGAAGCCGACGCTCGTGCAGGGCACACGTGCCGCGGAGCTTGCGCTGTTTGTGATTTATGACAGCCCGCTATGCTGCGTCTGCGATCATCCAACGCATTACCGTGATCAGCAGGGCGCGGATTTCTTGAAGATCGTCCCCACAGTTTGGGACGACACGCGCGTCCTGGACGGCGTCGTGGGCCAGCACATCGTTATGGCGCGCAAATCGGGCGACGAGTGGTTTCTCGGCGCTCTGACGAACAGCGAGCCGCGCGAGCTGGCGATCAAGCTCGACTTCCTCGGCCCTGGACGTTGGAAGTTGCGGCTGTGGAAGGACGGCGCGGGCGCCAGCGAAAACGCCGAACATCTGGCCACCGAAGAGCGCACCGTCGAGCAAGGCGACACGCTATCATTGCGGCTGGCGCCGGCCGGCGGCTGCGTGGCACGCTTGAAGAAGCAATAGCCACGGAATCGTCGGCATCTTCGGCATAATCGGCCGCGTTGCCAGCGGCCGCGTTGTCTTTTTTCAACCGTTGCGTTTGCACATCATCGGGCGCCGGCTATGGTTGTGTGGCGAACTACTTGCACCTGAGGCGCGAGCAACTGCTGGCAGCGAACCTACTGCTGCTCCGCGTCGTAAGTAGTTCAACGGATAGTACCGGTAAGGAGACGCGCGAAATGAAGAGGCTATCGACTCTGTTGACGCTCATGGCATTCACAGTCACGAATGCCGGTTGCGGCTGCTGCGGCAGTTGCTTCCGTCACCCGACGCCAGTCGCTGCGGCCTGCCCGCCGGCCCCGGCGCCTGTTTGCGACCCGTGCACGACTGCCCCGGTCACCTATGGCGCTCCCGCCCCCGTTGCGCCTTACACACCGCCGCCGCAGTTTTAAGCAAAGCTTCTACGTTGACGTCTCGCTGAGCGGAATCCGCCGGTAAGCATTCACCAGGGAGTTTGTAACACTTTCTTTCTCCGCCGTAGGAGAGGGCGAACGGGTCGCGCGACCCGCCAGTTTCAC
>DASXWB010000524.1:0-1989 GCA_036503915.1 Lacipirellulaceae bacterium
CCTCGGCGCGGGGCAGGTGTCCGATCGGCGTTTCCAGGGCGCCAACTTTGCCGTCGCAGCGATCGGCGATCCAGCGCAGGACCCGCAAGTTGTCGCCGAAGCCGGGCCACATGAATTTCCCATTCTTGTCTTGGCGGAACCAGTTGACGTGGAACACGCGCGGCAAGTGCTTCACGCGCCCTTCGAACGACAACCAATGCTTCCAGTAGTCGGCGAAGTTGTAGCCGCAGAACGGTTTCATCGCCATCGAATCGCGACGCACGACACCCATTTGGCCGACCGCGGCAGCGGTCGTCTCCGAGGCCATCCCGGCGCCAACCAGCACGCCGTGCGCCCAATTGCGAGCCTCGTACACCAGCGGTGCCACTTCGCGGCGGCGGCCGCCGAAAAGAATCGCCGAGATCGGCACGCCGTCCGGTGCTTCCGCAAGGGAGGAATAGATCGGGTTTTGTTTCGCCGCGACCGTGAAGCGCGCATTCGGATGTGCCGCATGGCCGTTGCCGGGCGTATACGGCTTGCCTTGCCAGTCGAGCGTGGGAGTGCCGCTTTCCAGGCCCTCCCACCAGGGCTGGCCATCGGCAGTCATCGCGACGTTCGTGAAGATCGTATCGCGCTGAATCATGTCGTACGCGTTGTGATTGGTCTTGCGATTGGTGCCCGGCACGACGCCGAAGTAGCCGGCTTCCGGGTTGATCGCCCGCAGCTGGCCATCCTGGCCGATTTGCAACCAGCAGATGTCATCGCCCACGGTCCAAATCTTCCAACCAGGCATCGACGCGGGCGGCACCAACATCGCGAGGTTCGTCTTGCCGCAGGCCGACGGAAACGCTGCGGCAATGTAGTGCGTTTTCCCGGCGGGGCTTTGAATGCCCATGATGAGCATGTGCTCGGCGAGCCAGCCTTCCTCGCGCGCCTGCCAGCTGGCGATCCGGAGCGCGTGGCACTTCTTGCCGAGCAGCGCATTGCCGCCGTAACCCGAGCCGATGCTCTTGATCGTGAGCTCTTCGGGGAAATGCATGATGAAACGGCGATCGGGGCTTAAGTCGCCCGTCGAGTGCAGGCCCTTGACGAACTTGTCTTCCCGTTCGATACGTCGCAAGGCCGCATCGCCCATGCGTGTCATGATGCGCATGTTGACGACGACGTACGGGCTATCGGTGATCTCGACACCGCAGCGCGAGAACGGCGAATCGATCGGGCCCATGCAGTAGGGGATGACATACATCGTCCGGCCGCGCATGGCGCCTTCGAACAGGCTATCGATCTTGCGATGAGCTTCCTGCGGATCCATCCAAATGTTGTTCGGGCCGGCGTCGTCGCGCGAGCGCGTGCAAACGAGCGTGAGGTGTTCCACGCGGGCGACGTCGGAAGGGTGCGAACGATGCAGATAGCAATTCGGGTGGGTGGTCTGGTTGAGCTTGATAAGATCGCCCGTGCGGACCATGGCGTCGATGAGCGCTGAGTTTTCGGCGTCCGAACCGGTGCACCAGTGAATCGAATCTGGCTTGGTCAAGCGCGCGACTTCTTCGACCCAACTCTTCAACGACGCTTTCGACGTGCTCATCTCAATGGAACCCTCCAGCTTGCGAGCGCGACCTCGTGCACATCGAGGCTGCGAAAATAGGGGGCGCGATTATACCGGTCGGCGCTCCCCTGTCATGGCAAAGCAATGCACGCTTTAACTCGGACCCTGCATATCGTGATGTCCATTCGGGCAGCACATTGTGACATGCAAGCGTCCGAGGTGCTGCGATGCGGAACCTTGGTACTATGAGCCGCGCGGTGCTGGCGATATGTTTGATCGTCGTAGAGGCGTGGTCGCACTACGCGCTTGCGCAAGATCCGGTTCCGGTCGAAACCACGCTGATTGCAGAAGTTCTCGAAAAAGCCACGACGCCAGACGGTCGACAGCTGCAACGGCTGGCCCCTGCCGGCGTGATTACGCAGGGCGATGTCGTCTACTACACCGTCAAAATTCGTAATCCGACG
>DASXWB010000525.1:0-4126 GCA_036503915.1 Lacipirellulaceae bacterium
CGCAGAATCCGGCGCAGTCAGCGCTTGGCGGAGACGACTCCGATGGACTCGGTTCCCCGGACATTGCAAAAACGTCGGGAAAATCGAGGGGTGTCAAACGAGGTCAACTGTGTTCAGCAGGAAAAATAGCGGAGGAGGGACTCGAACCCCCGACACGCGGATTATGATTCCGCTGCTCTAACCAACTGAGCTACTCCGCCGGATATGGTGAGCACCGCCCACCAGTTGCCGCTTGAATTCTGGGCCTCACTGCTCGCCATAATCCATCGGCTTTCCAATTATCGGAATTGGCCCGTCGCAGGTAAAGAGCTGGCAAGCGATCTCTGCGCAATGGCTGCAACAGCACGAAGCAACCGGAAAAACCGGTGCTAATTGGACAAAAAGCGCCACCGCGCTAAGTCACCAGGGCCTCGAATTCCGTCTTGAACTTCTCCACCTTCGGGCGGATCACGGCCACACAGTAACTTTGTGCCGGGTTCAAGCGGAAGTAGTTTTCATGGTAAGCTTCGGCCGGGTAGAAGTTTTTGAACGGGGTGATCTCGGTGACGATTGGCGCGGCGAACGTGCCGGAGGCGTCGAGCTGCTGTTTGTAGGCTTCGGCCGTACGGCGCTGGGCGTCGTTGTGATAGAAAATGGCAGAGCGGTATTGCGTGCCGACGTCGTGGCCTTGACGGTCGGGCGTTGTGGGGTCGTGCGTTTGCCAGAACACTTTTAAGAGCTCGTCGAAGGAGATGACGCCGGGGTCGTAGGCGATTTGCACGACTTCGGCGTGGCCAGTGCGGCCCGTGCAAACTTGCTCGTAGGTGGGGTTGGGCAGGTGGCCGCCGCTGTAACCGGACTGGACCGATTCGACGCCGCGCAACTCTTGGAAGATGGCTTCGGTGCACCAGAAACAGCCGGAGCCGAACGTGGCTTTTTCAGTGTTTCGATCAGACATTGGTGTTGCTCTCGTGATTGCGCAAGCAGTAGGCTAAGCGCTGGCCCTCTGGACGCGATGCTACGCACTGGAAGGCCGCTGCACAATCGGCCCCGCCTGCCGTAGAATAAATAATAGCGCAATGGCGGATATATGGAACAGGAGGAAAAAGAGGAAACAGAGTTTCACAATGACGACGTGACGGACAGTCGACTAGGCAATCACTTGAGTGATCGCAGTCTTATCTCTGCTACCTTTGCTTCCTCCGGTTCACGGCCGTGGAAGAATTTATTCATGCTTATTTGTTGTTCAAGGAGGCTCCGATGCGAGTAGCGTTGATCGGTGGTCAAATCGTGCTGGTGTTGATATTTCTGGCTGGGCTACAGGGTTGTAACAAAGCTCAGGCACCGGACGGCGACACGGCGGCGGCCGATCATGAGCATTCGCACGACGAGGCAGGCCCGCACAACGGTCATATCATTGAGCTGGGCGCGGATGGATATCATGCGGAGCTGACGCATGATGATGCGGACCACCGCGTCGGCATCTACATTCTCGATGGATCGGCCAAGGCGGCCGCGCCGATCGAAGCCAAGTCGGTGACGATTCGTGTGTCGGTCGCCGACAAGCCGAGCGAATATGAGCTGCCGGCCGTCACCGAACCGGGCGATCCGGAGGGCAAGGCATCGTATTTCGAGCTCGTGAGCGAGGAACTCTGCAAAATCGTCTGCGGCGACGTCGAAGAGGCGGAGAACGCGCGGGTCAATATCACGATCGACGGCAAGCCGTATGTGGGAATTATTGAGACGCATCACGAGCACGATCATGATCACGATCATCCGCATCCGCATCCTCATGGTGAGGACCATGATCATGGGCATGAGTGAGTGCTGAGTAGGTGAGTAAGTGAGTAGGTGAGTAAGTAGCAGCGTTCGGAATGGTCAGCAGCCCCCGGCTCCGTTGGGGGTTCCCTGCCCTAACCCTTCCCCGTGCCGGGGAGGGGAATAGTGGATGTGCCTTTTCTTAGCCCATTCGACCCATGCTCTTGAAAATCCTGTTCGGCGCGTTTGCTGTCGCGTTGATGGCGGCGGCCGTGTTGGCATGGGACTGGTTTAACAACCTTCCGTCCGGCGCGCTGGCCGAAGCGCGTTACGTGGGACGCGCCACATGCGCCGACTGCCATCAGGCCCAGCACAAGCTTTGGCTGGGCTCCGATCACGACCGGGCAATGGAGCTGGCCAGCGAGGATTCCGTTCTGGCCGATTTCAACGACACGTCGTTCACGCACCAGGGCGTGACAACTCGCTTCTTCCGCCGCAATGGCAAGTTCATGGTGAACACCGAAGGGCCCGACCGCGAGTATCATGACTACGAGATCAAATACACGTTCGGCGTGCGGCCGCTGCAACAATACATGATCGAATTTCCCGACGGGCGCGTGCAAGTGCTCCGCGAGTCGTGGGATGTGGCGAACAAGAAGTGGTTCTATGTAACGCCGCCCGACGTGACCGACGAGCGCATCGAGCCGGACGATCCGCTGCATTGGACCGGCATCGCGCAGAACTGGAACACGACGTGCGCCGACTGCCACTCCACGAATGTCCACAAGAACTACGACGCGGCCACAAACACGTACCGCACGACCTTTGACGAGATCGACGTAAGCTGTGAGGAATGCCACGGGCCGGGCAGTGTGCACGTGGAGCTGGCCAGCAGCCTCTCGCCGCTCTGGGACCGCAACTTGGGCTACGGCCTGGTGTCGCTGAAGAATAAGAACGTCGACGTACAGCTCGAGATGTGCGCCAAATGCCACGCGCGCCGCTACCAGATCCACGAAGATTTCCGCCCCGGCAGGCCCTTTCTCGATCACTACGAGCCGGCTCTGTTATCGCAGAATTTATACCATGCCGACGGCCAGATTCTGGACGAAGTGTACGAGTACGGCTCATTCATGCAGAGCAAGATGTACGCCAATCGGGTGCAGTGCAGCGATTGCCATGATCCACACTCACTGAAGCTGAAGTTCACCGGCAACCGACTTTGCGCGCAGTGCCATGTGCCGGCGAAATATGACACGCCGAAACATCACCATCATCCGGTCAGTTCAGCCGGTGCGCAATGTGTCGAGTGCCACATGCTGTCGCGCTTGTACATGGTGATCGACGGGCGGCGCGATCACAGTTTTCGCGTGCCGCGGCCGGATCTTTCCGTGGAGCTGGGCACGCCGAACGCCTGCAACGACTGCCATACGCGGGCCGATGAAACGTTTCAATGGGCGGCCGACGCCGTGAAAAAATGGCATGGAGAAAAGCGGCCAGATGATCCGCATTGGGCGCCGGCCATCGCGGCCGGGCACGCGGCAAAGCCGGACGGAGACAAGCTACTGGCCGAGCTGGCCGATCGCAAAACCACTCCGGCAATCGTGCGTGCGACGGCGATCGACCTGTTGGCGAATTATCCTAGCCGCGACAGCCAGGCCGCGCGGCGCAACGCCCTGCGCGACGGTGATCCACTGGTGCGCCTGGCCGGCGTGCGGGCTGTGTCGGCCGATTTGGAGCCGGCGCTCGCCGCGCTGTTGGCGGCGAAGGGCAACGATTCGGTGCGAGGAGTGCGCGTGGCGGCCGCGGCGCGCTTGGCATATCTTTCGCTCGAGCACCTGTCAAGGACGCAGCGCGATGCGTTTGAGCGAGCGTTTGCCGAGTTCCGTCAGTCGCAGGAGTTGTCGCTCGACCATGCGGGCGGACACCTGACGCTCGGCGCGATCGATCGCGCACACGGGCGCATTGACCAGGCGGTTGCCCATTTCAAAGCAGCGATAGGCTTGGAGCCGTACATGGCCGGTCCGCGCGCGGAGCTTGCGTCGCTGCTGCAGGATCAAGATGTCGACCCGAACGAGATCCGCCGGCTGCGCGAGGAGGAAGCCCAGTTGATGGAGCGCGACGCGCGACTGGCCCCGGGCAACGCGGAGATCCATTATCGGCTGGGCTTGCTACGTTTCCTGTTGGGCCAGTTCGATGATGCGCAAGCCGCGCTTACGGCCGCATGCGACCGCGCGCCGCAAAATTACGAATTCCTCATGGCGCTGGCACTGTTGCACGAGCGGCGCTACGAACTGGAAGGCGACGAGCAGCAGCTCAGCGCCGCGGCGCTGGTGCTCAAAAAAATGCACGACCTCGAACCGGCCGATCCGCGCGCCAAGCAAATCCTCGC